>CAKTVN010000041.1 GCA_934623545.1 uncultured Oscillospiraceae bacterium | reverse complement strand
CTTCAGCGGTCTGCGCGACCTTTGTAACGCCCTTCTTGGCGCTGTGGAAGATCACCACCGCCGCAAACACGACCGGGCAGATGCCGAACAGTACTGCCAGAAACAGCAGCAGCGCCGCGTAATCCTCGGTCAGCCGCGCGGCATTCTCCCAATAGGGATAGATGATGCCCTGCGTGTTCATCGAGCGCTCACCGTAGCTGAACAGGATCTTCCACAGCTTCCACATCCCATAGCGCCCTGTGTTTTCGACGACCGTACCGTCCCCGACAGGGAATTTGTCCTTCACGACGCTCTCGGCGTAGCCGGAGATCATGTCCGGCATGACCAGCTCATAGGCGCTGATCTTCGTCTCCTGGATGGCGTTCAGCGCGTCATAGCACATGAACATCCCCGGACCGTCCTGATACGCCTTCTTCGTGGCGAAATCGTCCTCCCGGTGGACCACGCCCGCCACAGGATATGTGCGCTCGCCGATCTGGATGCTCATCCCGGCGACGTCATAGCTGCCGAACAGCGCCCACGCCAGCTCCTCGTCGAGCAGCACGCGGTCGTTCATATAGTCGTTCGCCGTCAGATAGCTGCCGGAGCGGAGCGTCAGCGGATGGAACAGGAAGAAATCCCCGCCGACGCCGATCGTTTTGACCGAGATGCTCGTCTTTCCGCTCATGACCGAGACCGTCGCCGTGCCGGAATAGGCGTCGTCATAGAGGCTTCCGCCCTCGCTTGCCTCCAGCGAAGCATCGACCAGTGCCTGATCGAGCGTGCGCCGGAAGGCTTCGATGGCGGTGAGGTCCGTTTTCTCGTCCTCCGGTAAAAATGCGGAGACCTGCGCGAAGCGCATCTCGTTCTCGCCGCGCCACGCCTGCGCCGCCGACTGCGTCGGCAGTGCGCTCGTCACGGCGTGCAGCCCCCAGACGCACACCAGCGCAAGCACCGCCAGCGCGACATTGAACAGCAGCCAGAACAGCTGCTTTTTCGTCAGGGGCTTCGCCCGCTTGACGTATTTTCCGCCGCGCCCGCTCATCCGTTATCCACCAACCGCACCTGCTTGCCAGCCTCGATGGGCTTGGTCGAGGTCGTGATGACGAAATCGCCCGCAGAAAGACCCGAGACTGCCGTGTTGGTGTCGTCCTTTGCCAGCTCCTGAACGTCGACGCGCGTCGCGGTATAGCGGCTGCCGAGCGGCGAGCTCTTGGCGACGATCGCGAGGACGAACGTGCCGTTGCTGTCGGTACGAATGGCGGAGTTCGGAACGATGCAGTCATAGTTCGCGCTCTTCTGTCCGATGGAGAGCGTCAGGTTCGTGTCCGGGTCGACCTCGCCGGTCAGCCGGAACACCAGCAGCTTTCCCTTGCCGGGGTTGTTGGGGTCGTTCGTGATGTTTTCCAGCGTCGCCTGAATGTCGCCGCTGCCCCAGTAGTTGACGAGCTCCGCCGTGTCGCCGACGCGGACCTTCTTCGCCTGATCGGTCGTCACGGAAATTTTGACCGTGTAGCCCCGGTCGACCAGATTGAGTGTGACGAGCGGCATCTCGGCGCTGGCGTTGTTGCCGGCAGTAACGTTGATGGCGCTGACAGTACCGCCGACCTTCGCCTTGACCTCGACCTCATCGGCATTCGCCGTCAGCTTTTCGATGTCCGCCTTCTTTTCCTCGATGGCTTTCTTCGCCGCCTCCATGTCCAGCGCCGAGCCGTCCGCAAGGCTCTGCTGGAAGACCAGCTCTTCGAGCGACTCCTTCGCAGTCTTGACCTGCGCGGCAAGGGTGCCTGCGTCTGAGAGCTTCTTGACATAGTTCTGCTGGTCGGTGACGTCCTGCGCCGCCTTGTCGGCTTCCTTTTTCAGCGCCGCCGCGCGGCTGTCGAAGGCATCCAGCTCATCCTGAAGGCTTTCGTAGTCCCGGATGGCATTGTTGTATTCCGCCTCAAACGAATCATGGATGCCAAGGTTCCCGATATCTACAACCAGACGGCTGAGCTCGTCGTTCAGAGAATCAATTTTTTCATGATCGGCAATGATCGTCGTATAAGCCGTTGCGATCTCCTGTGCACGCTTCAGCCGCGGACTGCTCGGAGTTGTCGTGCCATCTCCTGTGTCATTCTTACTGCTGGAACCATAGCTGCTGTCAGACCCTGTCAGGTCCGAATCCAGCAATACCTGCGCCAACTGCTCCGGATAGCGCGCATAAGACATGGCGACCTGCTCGTTCTGCCCTGCGCGCTCAAGCATCAGATTGTAGTCGCTCAGGTAGCGTATTTCGTCCTGCTTCAGCGTATCCTCCGCAGCTGCGATCTCCCTCTGCTTGTCGATCACCGTCCGCAGAGAACTGATGCGCGTCTTGAGATTCGCCGCTTCGCTTTCCAGCTCGGACTTATGCGAGGTATACTCCTCATACGCCGCCTGCGTCTCCGTGCTGATCTGCTGAAGCTCGCTCAGCTTCGCCTCTGCTTTGGTCTTTTCCAGCTCCAGCTTGGTCGCGTCCATGGTGCTGTACTGGTTATACTGCGCCAGAAGGTCGTTATAATTGTCCCGCGCTTTTTGAATCTCGCGGTTTTCCTTCGCAGCGTCGGTCGAGGCGGAGATGAGGCTCTTTTCGTAATTCAGCTCCATCGATTCCAGCTCGTCCTGCGCCTGCTTGAGCTCGTCCGACTCCTCCGCCTCCAATACCAGAAGCACGTCGCCGGCATTGACCGTATCGCCCACGCGCACCTTGACGCTCGCGACCTTACGGGTCTGCTTGATCGTCACGTCATAGGTCTCGTTCGCCGAGACCGTGCCGCTTCCGCGGATGCGGGCGTTGATCGTGCCGGAGGTCACGTTCGCTGTCGCGACCTCCGGCAGCGAAGCGTTCATGATCGTGTTCGAGAAGAAGGTCAGCACCAGCATCACCGCCAGAAAAATAATGGCGGCGGTCTTGACCCATTCTCTTCTTTTCACATTTGTTTCCATAGTCCTTACCCCTTTTATCCTTTCACAGAGCCGGAATGCGCGATGCCCTCAACAAGATACGCCTCGCCGTGCAGGAACATCAGAAGTCCCGGGATCATGTAGATGACCGCCACGGCAAAGGCAATGCCGATCTCGCCGGCATTGATGGTGGAAAGATAGACCGAAAGCGGCTGCATATCCGCATTCGGCAGCAGAATGAGCGGCTGCTCGACCATGTTCCAGTAGTCGATGAACACCAGGATCGCGACCGAATACAGCGCACTGCGGCACTGCGGCAGGCAGATGTCCCAGAACACGTGCCATTCGTTCGCACCGTCGAGCATTGCCGATTCGATCAGCGCCGCCGGGATGCGCCGCATGAACTTCGTCAGCAGGAACACCGAGAACGGCGCAAAGATACCGGGCAGGATGATCGCCCAGCGCGTGTCCAGAATGCCCAGCCAGTCGCTGACCAGATAGTTCGGCACCAGCGTGACCTGATACGGCATGAGCATCAGGATCACGTAGGCAAAGAAGAGCACGTCGCGCGTCTTGCTGCGCCAGCGCGTGAAGCCGTAGGCGGCGAGCGACGCCACCAGCAGCTGCCCCAGCACGATCGGCGCGACCAGGATCGCAGAGTTCCAGAATTTCAGGATGTATTCCGGGCTCTTGAGCAGGACCGTGATGTACTGCGTGAAGCTCACCTTGTCCGGGATGAACTTGAGATTGATGGTCTTGGAGATGTAGCTGCTGCCGGTCGTGCCGCTGGAGAAGACCTGCCCGTAATTGGCAGTGATCTCGCTCTGCGTCATGAACGAGTTCGTGATGGTCAGCACCGTCGGCATCAGGAACAGGAACGCGAACACCGCCGCCAGCAGCGTCAGCATCGTACGGGAGAAATAACGTTTTTTCTTCATCCCTCCACGTCCTTTCCGAAGTAGTCCTCCACCGCGAAGAGAATGGCGATCAAAATCACGATCACGATCGCGAGCAGCACCGCCGCCGAGGACAGCGCCTGATAGTTGAGACGCTTGAACATATTGTTCATGAAGTGCTGAAGCATATACAGCGAGTCATAGGGGTAATTGCCCGTCAGGAGGTAAATTTCCCGGAAGACCTTGAACGAGTTGATGATCGACAGGATCGTCACGAACAGGATCGTCGGCGAGAGATAGCGGAGCTTGATGTGGACGAACTGCGTCCATTCGCTCGCGCCCTCGACCTCCGCCGCCTCCAGCATTGCCTTCGGGACGTTGTTGAGCGCCGCCATGAACAAAATCATGTTGTAGCCGAGGTTCTTCCACAGAAAGAGCACGACGATCACAAGCAGGCTCGCGTTCGAGGAAAACCAATAGACCTTGTCATGCCCGAGCGCCTTGAGCACCTCGTTGACAACGCCGTTGTCGTGAAACAGCACCTGCCAGACCAGAATGATCGACGCGATCGGCACCATCATCGGGCTTAAAAAGAAGGTCCTAAACTGGCTCTTCCACGGGATGCGCGCCTCCAGCAGCAGCGCCAGCGCCATTGCCAGAATGACCGCCAGCGGCACCGCCAGCGCTGAGAACACCGCCGTGTTCTTCACCGCCGTCTTGAACGCGCCGTTTTCAATGACGCTGATGTAGTTTTTCAGCCCCGCAAAGCTGTGGTCGAGCGTCCCGGAGATGAAGGAGTAGTACACGACCACGCCGAACGGAATGATGAAGAAGATCAGCATTCCGAGGAAGCTCGGTCCGGAAAAGAGCAGCGAGTGCAGAAATTCCCGCACGCGGCTGCGCTTTTTCAGCACGACCTCCTCCTGCATCGGCGTCTGCGCCTGCGCGGAGGGCTTTGGTTTTCGCTTGAGTGTCAGCATAGGCAAATTCCTGTTTTCTGAATGGTGAATGGTGGATCTTGGATGAATGGCTGCGTCTGCACGTCCGCCGATGCGCGAAAGCCGCGCACCGGCAGATCGTATCTTTCTAATTTCTCAGCGCCGCCCCGGCGAGTGATTTTTCGTCACGGTCGGTTTCGACCGCCGCAAGGACGGCGCAAGGACGACGGCGTATAGATGATGCGCCGAGCCCGTGTTGGCGCCCCGCCGGTGGAAAAGCCCCGCCGGAGTTAGCTCTGTTCGGCGACGTAGAGGTTGACTCTATTCTGAATGATTTTGACGGTTTCGTCAACCGTTTTCTGTCCGGCAAAGTAAGCGCCGGTCTCTTCGGTGACGATGTCCATGATATCCTGATCGTAGCTGGAGACCTTGGTGGTGCTCTGGAGCAGGTCCATGAAAATGTCGCGCTGCTCGGGCGTCACGGCGTAGATCTCATACATTTCGTCGTTGCCCCAGCCGATGCCGCCCTTGGACTGCTCGACCTGATTGCCGTTTTCGTCGGTAAAGAACTCCTGCTTCATGGCGTCGGCGAGCTTTGCATCAAAGGCGCTCTTGAGGATCGGGAAGTTCCACATCTGGCTCTGATATTCCTCGCTCAGGACCGCGCGGAGGAAGCTCCACGCCGCGTCAACGTCCGTGCAGGCTGCCGTGACGGCGATCGCCGAGTCGAAGGAGAAGGTACTGCGCACCCGCGTGCCGGAGGCGGTAGTGGGATAGCCGACGAAGCAGGGCTGATCGTCGAGCGCCTTGAACTGCACATAAAGATCGTCAAAGCTGTAGATGTTCAGGATCGTGAGCAGCTGCTTGCCGGAGCGCATCCGTTTGTAGTCGCTCTCGTAATTGTCGTAGTAATCCGACTTTTCATAGTCGAACTCCGCGGGGAACTGGTTTGCGAACTCCAGAAGCTCCTTAAACTCCTCGCCGTCAAAGCTGCACGTTCCGGTCTCCCAGTCGACGAAATCGTCAAAGCTGGCGGAGATACAGCTCGAAAGCGCGTTCGACTTGGTGTAGGGGCCGGAGAAGATGGTCGCGTCTGGCTGAAGCTTGGTCATGGCGTCCTGCACATCCGCAAGCGTCCATGTCTCATACTCGCCGACGACCTTTTCAAGCCCCGCGACCGTGTCGAGCATGAAGCTCATCGGCAGCTGATAGAGCGCGCCGTCAATGCTGAGCGCGTTGAGCACTTCAGAAATCAGATCGTCGCGGCTGAGGTCCGCGTCATTGTCGATCATCGTCCAGAGATCGACCAGCATTCCCTTGGCGGCATACTGCTGCACCGGGAGGGAATTTGTGATGAGCAGGTCTGGCATCGCGCCGGAGCCGATCTCGGTGGTGAGCTTGGTGAGCCCCGCCTCATAGTCGTCCTCGGTGGCATATTCGGAGTAGTCCTTGACCGCGATGCGGTATTCCTGATTCTGCTGGTTGAATTTGACGATCTGGCTGCGCAGATTGTAGTCCAGATACATACACGCAAGCGTCAGCGTCTTTTTCTCTGGCAGCGTCGAGGCGTCCACACGGGTCAGCAGAATGATCTGGACCCGGTTCGTGTCGCTGCGGTAGTCCTGCGTGATGGCGATCACGCGTCCGTCCGGCAGGATGCTGTACGAGCGCATATTGTTGCTGTCCACGTCGCACTCCATCCAGTCGACGACCTTTTCTGCCGTCTTCGTCTCGGCGATATAGCCGTAGATCTTGCCGTTGTAGTCATAGAAGAAGTCGTATGTATCGTCGCCGGGGAAGATGTTATAGGCAAGCGACGGAAGCTCGATCGTCTCGCCCCAGTCCTTCTTGACCGGGTCGATGAGCTTGATGCCGCGCGTCTCGCCGTAGACCAGAACGCCGATCTTATCCGCGCTGTACTGCATCAGATCGCCACCGCTGTCCATATTGAGCGTCATGACGAGATTGCCGTCCTTGTCCCAGACCCGGACGCTCTGCCAGTCGCTGGCGTAGATATAGCCGTTGGAGTCCGCATAGAAATTGTTGACGTAGAAGCCGCCGATCGCCGTCTCTGCGCTTGGGCTGTTCGCGCTGTCCTCCGCCCCGGCGCTGATCGTCTGAAGGATCGTGCCGTCGGCGCCGACATGGAGCAGCTCGTCGATCTCTTCGCCGCCCTCGTAATAGTCGTAGTTACCGTCGATATCCTCCGCAGGCGTGTCTGCGTCCGCAGCCGGGTCATTGAAGCGGTAGGTATTGGTCTGCCGGAAGAGCCATACGGAGCCGTCCAGTCCTGCCGTCATGCTCTGGATGTAGCTGTCGCCCTGCCAGCCCTCGGGGATCTCCGCGTTTTTGAGCCCCGTCAGCTCGGTGCATTCGCGGGTCGTCAGATCCATGCGGAAGAGCTTGTCCTCATAGGTATCGTACTCATAGCTCTCGCCGGTCATGTCGTCGGTATAGGTCTCCTTGCCGCTGACCACGTTCGCCGTAAAGAACAGCGAATCGCCGCTCAGGCAGGAGCTGCCGATGTAATCCACATCGATCGGCAGATCAAGATATTCCGCCTTGTAGGCGTATTTGGACGTGACTGCCTCGGCGTCCATATGCTTCACATTTGCGTTCGGCTTGCTGCTGTCTTTCGTCTGTGTATCCGTGCTCTGCGGGTCCGTCTGATTTTCTTCCTTGCTGCATCCGGCGAGGCAGCTGAGCAATGCCGCCGCGATCAGCAGCAGCGCAAGAATGCGTCGTTTCATACTTTTCTCCTTTATTCGCTCGATTTCCGTGCGTACAGCTTCATTCTTTCGCTATTTTATCAGGTCTTCCCTGAAATCGGAAGTCCTCTGCGCGTATTTTAAGAAATTCTTAAGCAATCCGCGTTAAAATGGAAGTTGTTCGCTTCTCAGGCATTCTCTTCCGGGCAGACCGGCAGCGAGAGCTCCACCGAGAAGCTGTCGCCCTGCTCATAGCGCCGCAGGCTCCCGCCCATCTGCGTGAGGATGCGCTCGCAGGTCTTGAGCCCGATGCGGTTGCTCTCCACCCCGCCGGGGTCCTTTTTGCGGGCGTTGCCGATGCACAGCTGAAGCCAGCCGTCCTCCTGCAAAACGGCGATCGCGACCGGCTTTTCGGGGTCGGCGTACTTGCGGACGTTGTCAAAGAGATTGTCGAGCACACGCTTAAAATACTGCACGTCCACCCGCACGCGGCAGCTTTTTCCCGGCTTTACGGTCTGCACCGTAAAGCCGTACTGCCGCAGCGCGAGCGTCGGCTCAAAGAGCATCTGCTCCAGCAGGATCGCCGCGTCGTATTCCTGTAGGTCGAGCTTCAGCTCTCTTCCGCCGAAGACCAGCGAATACCGGAACAGCTCGTCCGTCAGGTCCTTCAGCTGCTCCGCCTTTCCGTAGCTCGCCTCGAGATACTGCTTCAGCTCCTCCTCCGAGCGGTACTGCCCGCTGCGCGCGAGGTCCAGATAGCCCAGCAGCGCCGTGAGCGGATTGCGGATGTCGTGCGACATCGCCGTGATCAGCTCGCTGTTTTTGCGCAGCGCCTCCTGCTCCTCCTGCGTCTTGCGGATGAGCGAGGTGCGCATCGCGTCGACGCTCTGCGCCAGCCGCGCCACCTCGTCGTTGCCGTCGGTCTCCATCTCCGCGTTCAGGTTTCCCCTGCCGATCTGCTGAATCTCGCGCGAGACGCCGATGATCGCGTGCGTGATGCGGTTATTATACATCAGCAGAATGATCGCAAACACCGCGCACGCGATCACGATCGCCACGACCGTCACCGCGTCATAGAGCCGGCCCTCGGAAAAATCGTACACGACCGCCTGAAACACGCCGTCGCGGAAGCTGACGGGATAGAGCTGAAGCGTCGACTGCTCGCTCAGCTCCTCCTCGCCGACGGCGCTTTCCTCGTCGATGCCCCACCAGCCTGCTTCCATCGCCAGATGGCGGTTCTTGTAAAACAGGATATAGATGTCCTTCTGCTCGATCGACCAGCGTGAAAGCGCCTCCGTGTCGCGGGAGGAGAGATTATTTTCCTTGATATACGCCTGCAAGTCCTCGACCGCCGCCATATTGCGGCGATGGACGGCTTCCTCGCTCAGATACTGCGTGTCGATGAACCATCCGCCCAGCTCCGACGTCAGCAGGAAGCCCAAGGTCCCGACTGCGAAGCCCCCCAGCATGACCAGCAGGAGCTTAAAGTGCAGGGAGATGAATTTCTTCCGTTCAGTCAATCTGGTACCCCTTTCCCCAGACCGTGCGGATCAGGCGCGGATTCGCCGGGTCGTCCTCCAGCTTTTTGCGGAGGTTCACAATATGTACCATGACCGTATTGGTCGACGACGGCATATACTTTTCATGCCAGACGCCCTCATAGATCTGCTCGACCGAGACGACGCTCCCGCGCCGCGCGGCAAGGAAGCATAAAATCTCAAATTCCGTCTCCGTCAGCTCCACCGACCGCCCATCGCGCAGAACGCGCCGCCCCGGCTCGTCGAGCACAATGTCCGCGCGCAGCAGCTGCCCGTTGGTCTTGCCCTTGTAGACGCGGTAGCGCCGCAGCAGCGACTCGACCTTCATCATCAGCTCCGCGTGGGAGAAGGGCTTGGCGAGATAATCGTCACCGCCCGCCTGATATGCCTCGTATTTGTCCCGCTCCTGCGTTTTCGCGGTCAAAAACAGGATCGGTGCGGCACAGCGCTCGCGGATGGCGCGGCTCGCCTCCACGCCGCCGAGCTGCGGCATCATGATATCCATCAAAACCAGATCGACGTTCGGCTGTTTGCGGATGTATTCCACCGCCGCAAGCCCATTCGGCGCCTCCGCGACCTGATAACCGGACGATTCCAGCAAAATGCGGATGATGCGGCGGATATCCGGCTCATCGTCCACAACAAGGATCAGGGCGCTCTGTTCCGGTCTCAATTCCATTTGGTCTCCCCCTCTGCGCCGAACGGCGGCGTTTGTTGATTATATTGTATCATAAGCGCGCCGTAAATGCAGGGATTTTAAGAATTATTAAGACTCCGCGGAGCGAAAATTGCGCCCGGAGTGCGCAAACCGCGCGAAATAACCGCGTCCGAAGAACGCGGGGTTTCGTCACCCGAAGGGTGACGCCCTTTTGCGCCCGGAGGGCGCGGGGCGCTTTTGTAGGGGCGGACGCCCTCGCGCAGCCGTCAGCGACGAAGGAGCGCTACGGATGCGGCACACCCCTTGCGGGTGCTGTCCGCCCGACCACGCCGCAGGCGCGGAACACTTCTGCGATTGCACCGCAGTGCCGCGTTTATTGCGCGACCGCAGCTGTCGCTCCGCGGGCATACTTTTTTCTGTCTTTCCAGAAAAAAGTATGCAAAAAAGAGGCGCAGGACGCGGGAATAGCGCTTACGCGCGAAAAGGCGTGTCGCTACACTTTACGTATTATCGTTCCCCTGTCCGTAGTCCGAACGCCCTTGCGGGCGACCGTAGAATCGGGTTTCCTGAGCGCACGAAAAATAATACGGGTTGCCACGTTAGCGCCCGTTGAATATTTGACGTATGAAATTC
>CAKTVN010000040.1 GCA_934623545.1 uncultured Oscillospiraceae bacterium | reverse complement strand
GCCCGCCTATATTTTCCCGCTGGAGGACACAAGTGCGGAAGTGACGAATCCCTATGGCTGGCAAGAGCATCCGGTCACAAAGCAGAGATCCCTGCATTCCGGCGTCGATCTTGCGGCAGACTATGGCACGAATGTTCTGGCTGTAGCGGATGGCACTGTTCTCGATTGCAGCTATGACGCCGCATACGGCTATATCCTGACGCTGGAGCATGAGGGCAGCGTTCAGACGCAATATGCGCATTTATCAGAATTTCTGGTGGAAGCCGGGGATACAGTCCGGCAGGGACAGATCATTGCGAAAACCGGCGGCTCCGGCTGGTCGACCGGCTCTCACCTGCATTTGGGTGTTCTGATTGATGGTGAAGCCGTTGACCCATTGGAAGCCCTGAAAAGTGATGGAGCATACTGATATGGAGATCAGAGCATATACAAAATACAACGAGGCGGAAATTCTGGACCTGTACGCAAGCGTGGGCTGGACAGCCTATACGGACGATCCGGCTGTACTGAGAAGCGGCTTTGCAAATTCGCTTCTGACGCTGGCAACCTATGAGGACGCGGCGCTCTTGGGTCTCGTTCGCGTGGTGGGCGACGGGCATACGATCGTTTTTGTGCAGGATCTTCTGGTGCGTCCTCCATTTCAGCGGCGCGGCATCGGCTCGGCGCTGCTTCGGGCAGTCCTCGACCGGTATGCCGATGTGCGGCAGATCGAGCTTGTCACGGATGATGCACCGGAAACTACGGCGTTTTACCGGTCAATGGGCTTCCGAGAGCTGAGCGAGCTCGGCTGCCGTGGATTTATGAAAATTTGAACGCAGAGCGGCGGAGAGAATGACATGGTCATCCGCTCCGCCGCTCTCGAAATCTTTCCGTGTTATGTTCGCTTGCAGGGCATCCATACTTCTGGTATAATCAGAAAAACAGCGGCAAAGGAGACGGGACGATGCCCGCTTTGCTTTCAAGCGGGCGGCGACTTTGAGGTATGGCTGGGATCAGGAGCACTGACCGTCACCGCACAAACAGAATGTGAGGGAGAAAGAAGTTTGAAACAACATAAGAACGCGTGTCCCCTTCTCGTGGTGACAAAAATGCGCCCTCATGGGCGCATTTACATTTAATTTCCCGCACCTATGGTGCTTTATTCAGCCGCTCCACGTCAAATTCCGTCTCCGACAGGCTCTCGCCCTGACGGCTCAGCACCTGAAGCGTCACATGAAAGATCCCCTCCGGCTCGCTGTAGCCGATCGTAAGCGCCGCGCGCAGACCGTATGGATAGGTCCTCGACGGAAGCAGCTTGTGCACCGGCGCGCTGAGATTATCCGGCGTCTCGACAGTGAGCTGCCCGCTCTGCCCGTCTGCATAGAGGCTGGCATTCTGCCCATAGCTGCGGCTGAAATAGCGCACGCTGCCGTCCTCCGCAACGCTGACCGTCCCGGCGTAGCGCAGCTCGTCGCTGATCGCGGTGCGCAGCGTCGAGCAGAGGGTCTGCGCCTCGGAATAGGTCACGGAGCGCTCATAGGTGCGCAGACCAAGCGAAACGCCGGTCGCGATGACCGCGCCGATCAGCACGACGATCACCAGCACGCACAGCAGCTCCGTCAGCGTCAGACCGTCTTTTCTCCTGAGCTTTTTCTTCATATCCGCTCCCACGTCAGTCGGTCTTCACGTAATAGTGAAAGCCGTTGTTTGTATGCTCCGTGACGGTGATCTCGCTGCGCTCTGCGCCGCCCGAGACCGTCAGCGTCTTAGTGACCGGTTCCTCATCGTCCTCATAGACGAAGGACACGTCCGCGTCGCGGACCGCGCGGTTCAGCCGCGAGGCGGCGGCGATCGACGTCGTGAAAAACAGCATCACGAGCGCGACGATCAAAATCGCTGTCAGCGCCTCGACCAGCGTCTCACCGCTTTGGCTTTGCAGCTTTCTCATGCGTCCGCCTCCTTGCGTATTTCCGCGTCGCTCCAGGTGAAGGTCGTCGCCGTCTGCTTCGCGCTGAACTGGTGGTTCTGATAGCCACCCTCGACCCACGTATTTCCGCCAGGGGCATTTTCCCAGTGACCGCTGACCCAGACGTCGCGGTAGACCGTGACGTTCGTCGTCTCCGTCATCGAGGTGCAGAGCATCGTCAGCGTCATCCGGCAGGGATGCCCCTTCTGATTGTTTTCCGAGATGCCCGCACCTTCATTCACAAAATTGACCGTCAGCTGATAGACCTCCTTCGTATCGCTGACCTTTTCCTTGCGCGAAAACAGGAGCTCCGCCGTGACCTCGTCATAGCCCTCGAGCGTGAAGCGGTAGGTTCTGTGGAAGGTATTGCCCGCGCCCGCAAGGACCGTCTCGATGGCGCTGTTGAGCGTCGCGGCAAACGGCTCGGTTTCCGGCACGCGGCTGATCTGCTCTGTCTCCGGCTCCTTGGGCGTATAGCCCTGATAGTCGATCGTCAGGACGGTCTTCTGATACTTGCTGCTTGAAAGGATGCTGTCGCGCAGCAGCTTTGCCGCCGAGCTGACCGTCAGATACGCCTGCTGCTGTGCGCGGTCGGAGCGGACGCTCGCCGCGGCGGTCGATGCGGCGGCAAGGATCACCGCCGCGACCATGACCGCCACCAGCAGCAGAAGGAGCGCCATCATCATGGATGCGCCGCGGCTGCTATGAAGTTTTTTTCGGATCCTGTTCATACAGCCGCTCCTATGCGCGGCGCTTACTGCGCCGTCATCTCATCCGTTTCCGCCTCTTCGTCCTCTTCCGGTGTCTGTTCGTCCGGCATTTCTTCCTCCGGCAGCTGCGCATCAGGCTGCTGCCACGGCTCCTCCTGCTGTGCCTCGCCGGTCTCCGCCGTGACGGTCAGGCGCAGCGTATAGGTGTCCTCGCCGCGCCGGAGCGTCAGCGTGAGCTCCGCAGCTCCGCCGCCGGGTGTCGTCACTGTGACAGAGCGGTATTCATACCGCTCGTCAGCGGACACCGCGCCGAGCGCGAGCCCATAGCCGTCCGTCCGCGCCTCGCCGGGCGTGAGGGCTGCTTCTCCGCCAGCCGTGGAGATCGTTGCGCTTTCCAGCGTAAAGCTTTCCAGCCCGCCGTTCAAGTCGTCTGTGTACAGGAAGAGCGTCCCCGCGAACGACGGCGCATCGCTCGGATAGACCGCCTCGGTCCCCTCGCCCGGCGCGCCGCAGGCAACGAAGCTGCTGCCGTCCGACAGACCGATCACGCCGGTTTCTTCGTCCGGGTCGCCGCCGTTTGGCGCGCCCGTGCAGACTGCGGTGATAGAGACGCTGCTCCGCGCCTCGCCCATGCCGCCGCCCGCGACCGGATATTCATAGACGCACGTCACCCAGATGGTCGCCGTGCCCTCGGCAAAGCCCGTCATTTTCAGCGTGCGGCTGTCCGTGTCGGGGTCATAGGGTATATCCGCGTCGTCATGGATGTTCTGCGCATCCTTGTCAAAGTAGATGACTTCCCTATCCGTTTCGTCCGTGTTGACCGTCACCTGCCATGTGACCGTGCGGTCGCTCATCGGCGCATTGCCGGCGCCGGTGATGCGGAACGGGATGTTCGTCTCCTCGTCCTTCGCGAGCGTCACGCTCGTATGCGCGTCGTCCACGCTCAGGCGCAGCTCCGCCGTGACCGTCAGAATGAGGTCGTCGGAATAGCTCTGCGTGCCGCTGCCGGACTGCGCCCGCACCACGAGCGTGCCCGGCTCCAGACCGACGAGCGTGACCACAAAGCAGCCCTCCGTCTGGTCGTAGACCGCGCCGCTGACATAGGCGAAGGTCTCGCCCGGGGTCAGCTCCTCGCCGGTCTCATCGTCGATCAGCGTAAAGACCGGCTGCTCTCTGCCGATCGAATAGAGCTTGAGCTGAATTGCGGCAGACTCCGCATTGCTCCCTTCCGCCTGATAGTCGCCGATCAGATCCAGCGTTCCGTTTTTGGTTTCCCAGTACATACCGTTCTGCGGCCACGCGCCGTAATGGACGTTGACCGTAGCGCCATAGGCATTCTCCTGATGCAAAATGGTCGGAAAGGGATAGTTGCTTCCCAACAGCGACGCATCGTTTCCGGGGAAGGAATATTTGCCGTCGATGTTCGCGCCGAACTCCGTGGTCGTGACCGTCCCGAAATTTCCGCCCAGATATCCGAGCAGGTGATCGCGCATTGCGTCATAGCTCAGGTATGGCGAGCGGGGATTCGTGATGATCATCGCGCATTCCGCATTCTGGTTGTTGCGGTCCCACGCGTTGACGTCTACGCCGCCTGCCCAGTCCCTGTCCCCACCCGAGAACCACTTGTAGTCCTCTGCCTGCGCGGCAGTCGAGGCGAGCGCATAGCAGTTTTCCATATAGACGACCGGCTCGAGCACGCGGGTGAAATTCTTATACTGCATCTCGCCGTTCGACGCGATGGAGTAGCTTCCCATGATCCATGTATCCTGATCCCACGCGGGCATTTTGACGTAGCTGTAGCTGTTGCGGACATACAGCCGGTCCGTCACGGAGCCGAGCAGCTGCATCAGCGAGCCCTGATCGCGCATGACGATGCCGCCGACCAGTCCGCCCGCCCAGATGCTCGTGCACTTTCCGAAATCCAGCGTATGCCGCTGATCCTTTTTCGGGCTCACGATCGAGCCGCCGGCATAGCACTCGCTGACCTCGCCTCTGCACACGCCCGCAATGCCGCCGACGCGCACATTCATATAGCCGACATAGTAGCCGATGTCCATCGTGATGTCCGTCACCGCCGTGCAGCGCGTGATCTTCATGTTGGTCGCGCCGACCAGGCCGCCGACGCAGCCGCCGCCCCAGCCGGGCGAATACTCCGTCGAGGAATAGCCCTTCGACCGCTCGTCCACGATCTGATAGCCAGACACCGTGCAGTTTTCAAACGAAGCGCTGCCCGCCACGCCGCGACGCGCCGCGAGACCGACCAGTCCGCCGAGGCAGTACCAGTTCTTTCCGGTCGGAAGGTTCACGATCTTGCTTCCACGGTCGGAGTACAAAATGATCTGCTTCAGCTGCGCGCCGACCGTCACGCCAAACACGCCGATGCACTGCATCGTGTCCTGAATTTCAATGTTCTTGATCTCGTAGGACTGCCCGTCATACGTCGAATCGAAATAAGCCGAGATCGGGTCGGAATACGCCGTATTGATCGCTGTGGAGATGTCACACAGGCTCCCGATCGGCGTAAACAGCACCACGCCGCCCTTTTCCAGATAGTCGTCAAGGTCATGGCTCTGCTTCCAGCACAGCCGCTTCGCCTTCGCGTCCAGGTCCTTGTGCGGCGGCTCGCTGTAGACCAGATACGGATACTTGCTGCGCCGCAGCGTCCCATCTGCATCCACATCGTTCAGCGTCTCGCCCGTGATGGAATATTTCGCCGTTCCCGCGCCGTAATTCCAGTTGATATACTGAAGCTGCGCGGCGGAGCGCACCTGATAGGCGTTGTCCTGCGTGCCGGGCTTCGCCGCGTCCGTCTGCTGCGACTGGCTTTCGTTCTCCGTGAGCTCAATCTGGTCGAGGCTGATGGCATCGGCAAAGAACGGGCAGACCGAGTAGACATACCGCGCCGCAGGCTCCTCGTCCGTCGCCGCCATGCGGTAGCTGAGCGTCCAGGTGCTGTTGACCGCGTCCGAAGTCAGATGAAGCTCCTCGTCTCCGGTCCGATAGGCTTTGAAGACATAGTCCGGCATCTGGCGCATCAGCGCGTCGCTCGCCTGCGTATATTCCTGCCCGTCGCCGAACGAGCAGTCCGTCGCCTCCAGCCGGACCTGTCCGTCGCTGAGGGCGTCGCTTCTGAGATAGAAATAACCGTAGCCATACTCCCGGATCACGCCGCCGTCGTCGTGCGCCGTACACAGCGAGTGTCCGCTCAGCTCCTCGTCTTCATTGTGCTCCGAGTCTATGATCGTCCCCTGACTGGTGCCAACGTAGCTGAAGTGATAGCCGGAGTTGCTGCCGCCCACCTCGTGCTCCCAATAGAACACGCCGAGCGTGCCGATGTTTTTCTGCACCGGCCATGCGCCGTAATGCACCGCCGCGCCGTTTTCCGCCGTGACGGAGCTCGGATAGGGATAGCCCTCTCCAAGCTCGTCCCGATAGGCGTCGAAGGTATTTCCCGTGCTGACGGAATCGAAGGCTCCGAGCCGGAGCGAACGGAGCTCTGTTCCCTTGATCGCCCAGCCGGCGGCGTTTTTGGCATACTCGTTCGTCGAGGCGTTGTAGGCGTAGAGCTTCCCGCAATAGGAATACGTGCCGCCGTCGAGATAATAGCACGCCGAGGTCGTGCCGCCGGAGCGCGCGAAGCCGTATGTCTCCGCCCCGCCCGAGGCGGTGATCGCCGTCGCGCTGTAGCTTCTGCGGATGAGTCCGTTGTTGTTGTCCGCCGTAAAGCCCGCCGACCAGACTTCACCGTTCGACGCCTGCTCGACCTGAATGCTGCCGAGGGCGTAGCTGTCGGAAATTTCGCCGCGGTTTCTGCCCGCGAAGCCCGCAACATACGCGAACGCGTTCGTAATGCCGAAATGAAGGTCTGGATTGTCCGCAGAGCTTGCGCGGATGACGCCGTAGTTCGCGCCCACCAGACCGCCGAGGCAGGTCGTGCTGGCGCGGTAGCCCAGGAAGTAGAGCTCGAAGCCCGCCGTCGCGCAGTTTCGAATTTCGCCGTCGTTCCAGCCCGCCAGCGCGCCGATGTACAGCCGCCAGCGGCTGCCCGCGGTGCTGCGCGCAGAGGTCGTGATGTATTCGCCGTTTCGCGCGGTAAAGACCAGATCGTGCAGATAAGCCCGCGCGGACAGGTGCCCGAACAGACCGATCTGCATCCCGGCCGAGCGGATGCTGACGCCGGTAACGGTATGGTATCCGCCGTCATACTCCGCCGTAAAATAGGTGTTCTCGTCGCCGATCGGCTCCTGCTCCGCGATTTGCTTCGCCTGCGCGGCATAGCGCGTCCAGAGATAGCTCGTATAGTCGATGTCCAACTCCTGCCGGAAGGCGCTCTGCTCCGTCGCGCGCGCATACGACTCATAATAGCGGCTGAGCGCGTAAAGCTGCCGCGCGGTGCGGACAGAAGCTGTCGCGGGAGCGGCAGGCTTCGTCTCGTTGACCGTGACGGTCTTTGCAAAGTGCGGATTGTACCAGTAATCCGTCGCGCTGAGGACGTTCTTCTGGCTCATGGTAACGGTGATCTTCTGGTAAAATGCGTCCCGGTCCGTTCCGTCGACATAATCCGTGTTGACCACTTCCTGCGGAAGCGGGATCAGATAGAATCTGCCCTTTTCGTTCGGGACGGAAATGCTCCCGCCCGACACCCACTGCGTATACGTGATCGTGCGCTTCTGCCCATTCGCGTATTCGACCGTAACCGGGAACTCGGAGGCAGTAGGCTCTGCTGCGAGCACGACCGCATAGCCGTCGCCGACCGCCGTGCTGTCCTTCAGCTCGTTCATATTCGCGCCGAAGAAGCCGTAGCTTCCGTCCGCATAGCGCTCAAAATAGACGAGCGTGCCATCCTCAAACTCCGCCTGCCAATCGCCGTAATGGTCGAGCGACGCAAGGCGCGGATAGGTGTAGTAGCTGAGTCCCTGCTCCATCAGGTTATACGGATAGGATGCCGAGCCCGAGGACATCGTAAACGCCGCTCCCAGTCCGAGCTGCGCGACCTCCTCCGCTGAGCTGAGCGTGAGATAGCTCGTCTCCTTGCCGACAGCCTGACCGGCGTTCACACCAGCTTCCGCCAGATAATAGACGTTTTCCATCGCGCCGGACGGCGCCGTCGCATAGATGGTCGGCTCCGCGTTCGGCTGCGTGTGATAGCTGCACGCGGAATAGCCGTTTTTCGCGGACGTCATCGCGTCCGGCACGAAGCCGGACGCGACGTCCGCCGCCGACTGATAGCCGGCTGTGTAAAAGCTCTCTGCCGAAATGCTCCCACCGGCGCTGCTGCCGGCGATACCCCCCGTCTGAGCACTCGTCAGATAGCAATCGGAATAAGCGTTTTGAATTTGCAGTGCGCCGCCGACGAGCCCGACAAGCCCGCCCGCCTGGCGCTCCGCCTGAATGACCGTCGCGGCAAAGCTGCTCATGATGGTCACATTGCTGCCCGGGGCGGTCATGCCGATGAGTCCGCCCGCGATGCTTCCCTGAAGCCAGGGCGTGAGTCCGTCTGGCGACTGCGCCTTTCCGGCAGCCGTCAGATCGCCGCGCCGCTCGCTGAGATGGACGCGGCAGTTCTCCAAGACCGTCTCGCCCGATGCGCTTGCGATGAGCGCGCCGCTATGCTGCCCGCCCAGAATGCGCGTGCCGGTCATGGTCACGTCCCGCATCGTGCCGGAAAACGCGGCAAACAGCCCGCGATCTGCGCTTTCACCGTCCGCAGGCGCACCGATCTGCAAATTGTAGATCGAGGCGTAGAATTTGCCGCCGTCTTCCTTCTGCGTCGAGCCCGTGTAGCTCATAAAATCCGGATTCGTGATCGGCTGGAAGCCGATCCCCTTCTCCGTGTAACAGGTATACCAGTCCATCCGGTTGGATGTGTCGTCCGCAAAGGAAATGTCGCTCAGCTGGACCGCCTTTGTAATGCGGTCCGAAACGCCGGAGGTCGCCCGGTCCAGATTCTGCAAATGCCGCCCGTAGGTGATATACGCCGTGTCGGCGTCGCCGCCCTCGCGGTAGGCAAAGAGGCTGTTTGTGCTCGCAGTTTTGCGCTTTTCCTCAACGAGGACATTGCTGCTCGTGACGCGCAGCTGGATGCTGATGTCCGTGCCGCCCGTCAGCCCCGTCTGGGCGCAGAAGCCGCCCTCCGACGGGTCGAGACTGTCCATGACCCACGTATAGCCCCATTTGCGCGCGCCGAGCTGCGTCAGCCGCTCCCGCGTCCCTGCCGGCGCATTGCGCCCGACCACCTTCTGGTAGTGCCCTCCGTCTGCGTCCGTGACGGTGATGTAAAATGTCAGCCCGTCCGGCTCATGGGTCGGATTGTTGCTGGTGAAGGTCACGATGAGCTTTTCACCGTTCTGGATGTCGATATCCGGCACAAGATCATACGTCGTCGACGTGAGCGACACATCACCGCCGTAATAGCCGACCTTCGCGCCCGCCTCCAGCCGCGAGCTGTAGACGCGCAGGCTATTGCGTGTCTGCTCGTCCGGGATCTGGCTGTCCTGCGCGTAAAATACCGCGTAAACGCTGCCGCTTGTGGGGTTGTATTCGATCAGCCAGTTGCCAGCCCAGAGGTCCGGGTCGACCGAGGTCTGCGGCAGAATTGCCGCCGCAGCAAAGTCCTCCGACTGCTTGTCCTGCGACTGAACGTAATAGAGATTGCGGTAAGGGTCGTCTGCCGGGTCGTCATAGGTCTCGGAATCGTCGGCGTCGCTCGGGACGAGCGTCAGCTTCGTCACGCCATTCGCCGTCTTGAGATACAGCGACTCATAGCCGCCCGCGCGCAGCTCCGAAATGCGGTTCTGCGCGGCGAGATAGACCAGCTCCGCCTTGCCGTCCAGCTCCTTCTGGCGGAGCTTCCTGCGAAGCGACACGACCGAGACCAGCGCGACGGAAAGCAGGATGAGCAGAATCGCCACCACAACAAGGATCTCTGTCAGTGTAAAGCCCTTATTCTGTTTTTTCAGCCGTAGTTCGTCTTTCAAAGTTCCCATCGCTTTCATTCCGTTCCGGCAGTGGCAGTCTAAGTCACTTTGTCACTTTTTCAGCTCAAAATACAGCAGCGACGCGCTGACCTGTACCGGCGCTTCCTCGCCGCCGTCCAGGTTGATGCTGACGTCCGTCATGGCGCTGACGCTCGCGCCGCCGCGCAGCGCGTCCAAAATCGTGCGCGCCTGCTCATAGGTCTGCGTCGTGAACGTCAGCGACACCGGGCGCTCAACGATATAATCGCCGTCCAGCGCCGTCAGCGTCCCAAAGCTCAGCGAATAATCCTTCGCCGAGGCAAGCACCGTGTGCAGCTCGACGAGCAGCATCGCGGAATTATCATAGTCCGGCAGCGGCTTTGCCTCGCCCGAGGAGAAAATCTCCTCCAGCTCCGCTTCCATCCGCTTCTTTTCCGAAACGCGGATGGTGTTGACGATGATCTCGTCCTGCTCCGCCGCCATTGCCGCCTGCGCCTGCTCCACGCGCGTGTTGATCGGCTCCAGAATGAGCTTCCAGTAGCCGAGCGCCAGCACGATCACCGCAAGGATCACCAGCAGCACCTTTTCCCTCGTCGTAAAGGCTCTTCTCATGACGCCGCCTCCTCTTCCGGCTGCCGAAGCAGCACCGTGATGGAGAAGTCCAGCTCCGAGTCGCGCGTATCCTTCTCGGTCGTCGCGATCGTCAGAAGCGCATCCTCAACGATAGACTCGTTTCGCAGCCGCTCGGTCATGACGGAGATCTGCCCCAGATTCATTCCGGACATGGAGACCATCATCCGGTCGCCCTGGATGATGA
>CAKTVN010000039.1 GCA_934623545.1 uncultured Oscillospiraceae bacterium | reverse complement strand
TCATAATGATCTTCATATTAAAAACTTCCATTCCATGAATGAAAGTTTTTAATTGAATATCAGTATAAATACAAACTACAGAACAGGAAAATCATCATGAAAGAAATTTTTTTGCTGAAGCTCGGTGAGATCGTGCTCAAGGGTGCGAACCGCCGCACCTTTGAGGAAACGCTCAAGAAAAACGTCCGCCGGACCGTCTCGCATTTTGGCGCGTTCAAGGTCTACATCATGCAGTCCACCGTCTATGTCGAGCCGCAGCTTGACGACTGCGATCTCGACGGCGCGTGGGACGCCTGCGCGCACGTGTTCGGCGTGAGCTCCATGTGCCGCTGCCGCGCGTGCGAGAAGGATCTCGACGCGATCTATCAGGCGGTCGTGGACTATCTCGGCGACGAGCTGTCGATGCAGAAGAGCTTCAAGGTGGAATCCAAGCGCTCGGACAAGTCCTTCCCGCTCAATTCCATCCAGATCTCGCAGGAGATCGGCGGACGGCTCGCCGAGGCGTTCCCGCACGTCGCCGTCGACGTCCACACGCCAGCGTATGTGGTCAACGTCGAGGTGCGCGACTTCGCCGCCTACATCCACGGACCGGCGCAGCCCGGCGCGGGCGGACTTCCCACCGGGACGGGCGGGCGCGCAGCCGTGCTGCTCTCGGGCGGCATCGACTCCCCGGTCGCGGGCTATATGATCGCCAAGCGCGGCGTGGAGCTGGAGTGCATCCACTTCTTCTCTTATCCGTACACCTCCGAGCGCGCGAAGGAAAAGGTCCTCGAGCTTGCGAAGCTCATGACGAAATACTGCGGGCGGATGACCGTCGACGTCGTCGGCTTTACGGAGATTCAGGAAGCCATCCGCGACCACTGCCGCGAGGAATATTTCACCATCATCATGCGCCGCTTCATGATGCGCATCGCGCAGGCGATCGCGCGCGACCACGGGGCGAAGTGCCTCGTCACCGGCGAAAATCTCGGTCAGGTCGCGAGCCAGACGATGGACGCGATGGCAGTCACCGGCGCAGTCGTCGAGATGCCGATCTTCCACCCGCTCATCGGTATGGACAAGGAGGAGATCGTGACCATCGCGCGCCGCATCGGCACGCTGGAGACCTCTATTCTTCCCTATGAGGACTGCTGCACGGTCTTCACCCCGAAGCACCCGAAGACCAAGCCCGTCCTCGCCGCCGTAGAGGCGGAGGAAGCGCGGCTCGACGTCGAGGGGCTGGTCGCGCGCGCGATCGAGAACACGGAGAAGGTGCAGGTGCGCTGGTATGAGGACTGAAGCGCTTGCCGCCGCAGTCCTGCGGCAGCTCGGGCTCGAGGGAAAAACACTCGCGACGGCGGAATCCTGCACCGGTGGGCTGGTCGGAAAGCTCCTGACGGATATTCCGGGCAGCTCTGCGATCTATGTCGGCGGCGTGATCTCCTATGTGAACGACGTCAAGCGCCGCCTGCTCGGCGTATCCGAGGAGACGCTGCGCATTTACACCGCCGTCTCGCGCCAGACAGCGGTCGAGATGGCGCGCGGCGCGCGGGAAATTACCCGCGCCGATGTCGGCGTGTCCGTGACGGGGCTTGCCGGTCCCGACGGAGACGGCACCGGACGCCCGATCGGGCTTGTGTACATCGCGCTCGACATGGCAGGCTTCTCCTTTAACAAGGAGCTGCACCTTTCCGGCGACCGCGCGCAAATTCGCGAGGCTGCCGCAAGGGCAATCTTCGAAATGCTGCTCGGCTGCCCGCTCTGAGCCCGTCCGGTCTTGTTTTTCTATTTCAGGAAGAAATGTGCATTTTTCGCCGCAGTCTGCACATTCTGTTTCGGATCTTCGGCTGCTTTTCCGGAAAAAACGTGGAAAAGCAGTTCTGCTATTTGACTTTTCGCCCCGCATCCGTATAATGTATATGCCTGCGCCGCATCTGGCGCAGTTCCCCAAATCTACAGTAAAGAGGTATATCGACATGAAAAAGTTCAGAATCCTGGCGCTGCTGCTTGCCGTGTGCATGACCGCCGCGCTGCTTGTCGGCTGCGCAAAGACCGGCAAGCCCGCCGGCACACAGGACGCCGTAACGCTGCCTGAGACCAGCGAGGAAACGCCGGTCGTCACCGAGCCTGCCGAAGAGACGCCCGCCGAGGAGAAGCCTGTGGAAGCGCAGCCCTCTGAAGCGGAAAGCACCGCCGTCTCCGTCACCGACATGGCGGACCGCGCGATCACGCTGGAAAAGCCCGCGGAGCGCGTCGTCGCGCTGACCGCAGCCGACTGTGAGATCATCTACGCCCTCGGCGCGGGCGACACCCTCGTCGGCCGCGGCGAATACTGCGACTATCCGGCGGAGGTCTTCGACGTTCCGTCCGTCCAGTCCGGCTATGAGACCAACATTGAGCAGATCCTCGCGCTTGAGCCGCAGGTCCTGTTCATGAGCACGATGGCGCAGACCGAGGAGCAGGTCCAGCAGCTGGAAAACGCCGGTGTGACCGTCGTCGTCAGCGACGCGCAGGACATCGAGGGCACCTATACTGCCATCAAGATGATCGGCGCGGTGCTCGGTAAGGACGCCGAGGCGGATGCGCTGTGTGAGAGTATGCAGGCGACCTTCGCCGAGCTTACGGAAAAGGTGACCGGTGACGGCAGCAAGAGCGTCTATTTCGAGGTCTCTCCGCTGGAATACGGTCTCTGGACCGCCGGCAAACACACCTTCATGGACGAGGTCGCGGTCATGCTCGGGCTCAAGAACTGCTTTGACGACGTGGACGGCTGGGGTGAGATCTCCGAGGAGCAGGTCCTCGAGCGTGACCCCGACTACATCGTCACCATCTCCATGTACTACGGCGAGGGTCCCACCCCGACCGAGGAGATCGCCTCCCGCGCGGGCTGGGAAAATGTGACCGCAGTCAAGGACGGTAAAATCCTGAACCTTCAGAACAATGAGCTGTCCCGTCCGGGTCCCCGCCTTGCCGACGGCGCAAAGGCGCTGTTTGAACTGGTCTACGGCGAATGATCGAAACACAGTAAAAGAAACCGACGCTCTCAAGCGGAAAACCGGTGAAGCGTTTTCCGCTTGAGAGCTTGTCTTTGACAGGCGCAAAAATACAAATCCTCCCGCCTGACGATTGGAGAAGCATTATGAAACCACGCCCGGAGCACTATTCTCTCTGGCAATACCTTCTGTTTACCGCCGCGCTGCTCGGCGCGATGTGCCTGTGCGTGTGCATGGGAAGCGTCCCCATTCCGCTGTCCGATACGCTCTGCGCGCTGCGCGCGGCGCTCGCCGGGCAGCCGAAGGAGGGGCTTGCCGCGACCATTTTGTCCGTGCGCCTGCCGCGCGTGCTGTGCGTGGCGCTCTCGGGCGCGGCGCTCTCGCTCGCGGGCGCGTGTATGCAGGGGCTTCTGCGCAACCCGCTCGCCGACGGCTCGACGCTCGGCGTCTCCTCCGGCGCGGCGCTCGGCGCAGTTATCGCCATCGCCTTCGGCATCACGTTTCCCTCTCTGCCCTTCGCCGGGACGACCGTGCTGGCGATCGCGTTCGCGTTTTTATCCCTCCTGCTCATTCTCGCCCTCGCCTATCGGTTGGACTATTCTCTCTCCACAAACACGATCATCCTGATCGGCGTGATCTATTCCATGTTCGTCTCGAGCGCCATGAGCGTGATCGTCACCTTCGCCTCCGACCGGCTCAAGAGCATCACCTTCTGGACGATGGGCTCGCTTCAGGGCACTGGCTACAAGGACGCGCTGCTTCTGGCAGCGGCGCTCGTGCTCTGCGGGACCGTCCTGTGCCTGCACACGCGCGAGCTCAACGCCTTCGCCGTCGGCGAGGACAATGCCCGCACCATCGGCGTCAATGTGCGCCGAACGAAGCTCGTCGTGCTCATCGCGGTCTCCGTCCTGATCGGCGTCTGCGTCTCCATCGGCGGGACGATCGGCTTTGTCGGACTCGTCACGCCGCACATGGTGCGGATGCTCACCGGTCCCAACCACAAGCGTCTGCTTCCGGCGTCCATGTTCGCCGGGGCGATCTTTCTTCTGCTTGCGGACCTTGCCGCGCGCACTGTGTTCAGCCCGCTGGAGCTTCCCATCGGCGTCGTCACCAGTCTGGTCGGCGCGGTGGTCTTCATCTTCATCTTCTATCAGACGAGAAAGGAGCGCTGAAATGCTGGAGGTTCAGAACTTGAGCGTCCGTTTCGGTGCGCTCACCATCGTCGACCGCCTCAGCTTCCGCGTCCGCGAGGGCGAGTGGCTCATGATCGCAGGACCGAACGGCGCGGGCAAATCGACCGCGCTGGAGGCGATCACGCAGGGCACCCCCTACACGGGGCAGGTGCTGTTTGAGGGGCAGGACGTCAAAAAAATGAAACCCGTCCAGCGTGCGCGCTGCATGGGCGTACTCTCGCAGAAGCATTTCGTCGGTTATTCCTTCACTGTGGAGGAGGTCGTTCGCCTCGGGCGCTATGCCTACGCCCCGAGCCCGCTCGCAACCCACTCCGACCACGACCGTGACGCCGTGGAGCGCGCGCTGGAGCTGACCGGATTGACCGCGCAGCGCGCGCAGTCGGTGCTGACGCTCTCCGGCGGTGAGCTGCAAAGGACCTTCCTTGCGCAGGTCCTCGCACAGGAGCCGCGGCTGCTGCTGCTCGACGAGCCGACGAACCACCTCGATCTCATCTATCAGAAGCAGATCTTTTCCCTGATCTCCGCGTGGCTGCAAACGCCGGGGCGCGCCGTCGTCTCGGTCGTCCACGACCTGTCGCTCGCAAAAGCCTTCGGCACGGACGCGGTGCTGCTGCACCACGGAAAAACCGTCGCGCAGGGTCCCGTTCGGGATGTCCTGTGCCCGGAGCATATTGACCCGGTTTATGATATGGACGTTGCCGCCTGGATGCGGCAGCTGCTCGCACAATGGGAGTAAATTATGGATTTTCACGCACTGAATGAAAAAATTCTGCCGCCCGACGCCGCTGCCGAAGCAGCCGCGCGCGCCCACTGGGACGGCATTGCAAAGCCTCTGCGCGGGCTTGGCGCGCTGGAAGATGCCGTGACGCGCATCGCCGCGCTGATCGGGAGCGAGGCGGTCGAGCTCAAAAAGCGGGCCGTGCTCGTCCTCTGCGCCGACAACGGCGTCGTCTGCGAGGGCGTGACCCAGACCGACGCCACCGTCACAGCGATCATGGCGGGCGAGATCGCACGCAAGCACTCCTCTGTCTGCCGGATGGCAGCCGCCGCGAACGCGGACGTGTTTGCCGTCGACATGGGGATGCTCCGCCGCGTCGACGGTGTGCGCGACTGCCATATCGCCAACGGCACGCAGAACATCGCCGCCGGTCCTGCCATGACGCGCGAGCAGGCGCTCACCGCGATCGAGCACGGCATCGCGCTCGTGCGCGAATGTAAGCAAGCGGGCTATCAGCTCCTCGCGACCGGCGAAATGGGCATCGGCAACACCACGACCTCCAGTGCCGTGACTGCCGTGCTGCTCGGGCTTCCCATCGAGAGCGTGACCGGGCGCGGCGCCGGGCTTTCCAACGAGGGGCTCGTGCGCAAGCTCGACGCCATCCACCGCGCCATCGACGTCAATCATCCCGATGTCTCCGACCCGCTGGACGTGCTGCAAAAGCTCGGCGGCTTTGACATCGCGGGCATGACCGGCATTTTCCTCGGCGGCGCGCTCTATCGCGTTCCCATCCTCATCGACGGGCTCATCAGCTCCGTCTCCGCCCTGATCGCCGCGCGTCTGTGCCCAAACGCGCGCTGTGCCATGCTCGCGAGCCACTGCTCCGCAGAGCCCGCCGCACAGCAGATCCTCGCAGAGCTCGGAACGCCCGCCGTCCTCTATGCCGGGCTCAAGCTCGGCGAGGGCACCGGCGCGGTGTGCATGATGCCGCTGCTTGATCTGGCGCTCGCGGTCTATCGCGATTCCGCCGCCTTTTCCGATACCGGCGTCGGGCAGTATACTGTACAGAAGGGTGACAAACGATGATGATCCTGCTGACCGGCGGCTCCGGCTGCGGAAAGAGCTCGTTTGCAGAAAAGCTCTGCGTACAGCTTCCCATGCCGCGCTGGTACATCGCCGCCATGAAGCCCTGCGGCAAGGGTGGGCTTGAAAAGGTCGAGCGCCACCGCCGGATGCGCGCCGGAAAGGGCTTTGAGACCTTTGAGCGCTATACCGACCTTGCGGGGCTCACGCTTCCCGCGCGCGGGACGGCGCTGTTCGAGTGCATCTGCAATCTGACCGCGAACGAGATGTTCGACGACCGGGGCGGCTGCACCGACCCATACGAGCGCGTACTCGAGGGTGTGGAGCGGCTGCGCGCGCAGAGCGACACGCTCATCGTCATCACCAACGACGTCGGCAGCGACACCGGCGGCTACAGCCCGGAAACGCAGGCGTACATCGCGGCGCTCGGTCGCATCAACGCAGAGCTTGCCCGCCGGGCGGATACCGTATGCGAGCTTGTCTGCGGCATCCCCATCGTCTTGAAAGGAGCGCTCCCGGAATGAAGGATGTTCTGCGTTCCGCGGCAATGGCGTTTTCAATGTTCTCCATTGTCCCCATGCCGCGCGTCGAATGGAAAAAGGAAAATATGCGCTATATGCTCGCGTGCCTGCCGCTGGTCGGCATCATCATCGCGGCGGCGCTGTATCTCTGGATGCTGCTGAGCCGCGCGCTCGGCTTCGGGAGCGTGCTCTACGCGGCGGGGCTTACGCTGCTGCCGGTGCTGCTGTCCGGCGGGATCCACCTTGACGGCTTCTGCGACACCGCCGACGCGCTGTCCAGCCACGCCGCGCCGGAACGCAAGCGCGAGATCCTGAAGGATTCGCACACCGGCGCGTTCGCGATCCTGTACGCCGTCTTCTGGTTCGTTCTGGAGCTCGCCCTCTGCGCGGAGCTGGCGCAGAGCCAGAGCGCAGCGCTCTGCGCGGGCGTTTTGCAGATCTTCTCCCGCGCGCTTGGCGCGTTTGCCTCCGTCGTCCTCCCCGGCTCCGGCTCGACCGGTCTGCTCGCCGCCTTCCGCGGTGCGGCAGAAAAGCGGGCGGCGTGGGTGCTCGGCGTCTGGATGCTGCTCTGCGCAGCCGCGCTCTGCGCGCTCTCGCTTCCGGGCGGGGTCGCAGCGACCGCGTCGGCTGCACTCTGCTTTACGTATCTGCGCCGCATGGCGGCGCGTGAGTTCGGCGGGATGTCGGGCGATCTGGCGGGCTTTCTCATTACACTCTCTCAGCCCGTGATGCTTCTGGGCTATGTTTTTGCGGAAAGGATGGCGGCAATATGGTTCTGATCGTAGGCGGCGAGGGCTCCGGCAAGCGGAGCCTTGCGCGTTCGCTCGGGTTCTCTCCGGAGGAAATGGCAGACGGCGTTCTGGATGAAAAGCCGGTCGTCTATCACGTTGAAAAAATGGTCTTCGCCGATGTGGACGGCGCGCCGGCGCTTCTGGAGCCGCTCTGTGAAAAGCAGCTCGTGCTCTGCTGTGAGGTCGGCAGCGGCGTCATCCCCATCGAATACGAGACCCGCCTCGCCCGCGAGGCGACCGGACGGCTCTGCGTCCGCCTCGCGCAGCGCGCCGACTGCGTGGTGCGTATGGTCTGCGGCATTCCGACGGTCCTGAAGGGGGTGCTTCCATGCAGGTGATCCTGCTCCGGCACGGCATGACCCCCGGAAACGCCCTCCGGCGCTACATCGGCAGCACCGACGAGCCGCTCAGCGCGGCTGGCATGGAGGCTGCGCGCGAAAAGGGCGCCGCACCCGAGGTCCATAGCGTCTTCGTCACGCCGCTGCTGCGCACGCAGCAGACCGCGCATCTGCTCTTCCCGAACGCGGCGCAGACCATCGTCTCTGACCTGCGGGAGATGGATTTCGGCGTGTTTGAAAACCGCAGCGCCGCCGAAATGGAGCACGACGCCGCCTACCGCGCCTGGGTCGGCGGCGGCTGCATCGACCGCTGCCCGGACGGAGAATCCGTCTCCGGCTTTACATCGCGCGTCTGCGCCGCCTTCGCGCAGACCGTACAGGCACTCCCGAAGGACGCACAAAAGGCATTCTTTGTGGTACACGGCGGGACGATCATGGCGCTGCTGTCCGGCTTCGCGCGCCCCGCGGTCTCGTATTACGACGTGCTCGTCAAAAACTGCTGCGGCTATGTCTGCACGCTCGGTCCGGGAGATGACGATCTCCCCCTGACGCTCTGCGGCATCCGCTACGTACAGTCGATCTCGGAGGCGATGGCATGAAGCTTCAGTTCAATCTCACCACCAGTGCGTGCGATCTCGACCGGTTTTCAGACCGCAATGCGCTGCTCACGCTCCTGCGCGGCTTTGACGGCGTGGAGCTCATGTGCATGGAGGATGACGTGCGCGGACTCGTCCCACCGGAGTGCGTGACCGGACTGCACATGATCTGCGTGACCTACTGGATGGATCTCTGGACCGGCGACCGCGACGCGTGCCTGCGCGAGCTCGGCTCGCCCGAAGCCATCCGTGCCGCGTATGGCGGCGATACGCGCGAGGCGCTCGTCGCGCACTACGGCCGCGACCTTGAAAACGCGAAAAAATACGGCGCGGAATATGTGGTCTTCCACGTCGCTGACTCCAATATTGAGCAGACGCTCACCGGACGCTACCGCTACAGCAGCCGCGAGGTGATCGACGCCTCCTGCGAGCTTCTGAACGAGCTGTTCTCCGGCGTGACAGGCGGTCCCGCCCTGCTGCTCGAAAATCTCTGGCAGCCGGGACTGACCATGACCGACCCGGAGCTGACCGCCCGCCTTCTGGAGGGCGTTCGTTACCCGAACAAGGGCATCATGCTCGACACCGGTCATCTCATGCACACCAACACCTCCCTTCGCACGCAGCCGCAGGCGCTCGCATACATCCACGAAATGCTGGACCTCCACGGATCGCTCTGCCGCCACATTCGCGGCGTGCATCTCAACCAGTCGCTCACCGGCAGCTATATGCGCCGGGTCATGAGGCGCCCGCCGGTTTTCGCCGAGGACTATATGCAGCGGTCGTATCAGCTCTTCGAGTATGTTTTCAAAGTCGACCGGCACCGCCCGTTCACCTGCCCCGGCGTCGCCGCGCTGCTCGAGCGCATCGCGCCGGAATATGTGACGTTTGAGTTTATCTCGAACGACCTTCCGCAGCTGCGCCGGATGCTGCACCGCCAGCAGAATGCGCTCGCCCGCGAGGGCTTTGCACTCAGCGGAATATGACCTCGTCCCCCGAAAGGGGGACTTTTTGCGCCCGGAGGGAAAAATAACCGTGCCGGAGGCGCAAGGCTTTTCACATCCGTAGGGTGTATCTGATACTGAAAATGTGACCGGCAGTGAGGGATTTTCGCGCTGAGCAAGACATTTTTTCGCAGGAATACTGACGTATTTCAAGGAAAAATGACGCGGCACACCGCAAAAAGACCCGCTGTTCGGGTGCGTTGGGAGTTGGAAGAATACACCCTAAGCAAACCGGCTTTTGAGGCTTCACGGACAATGGTAGTCAAGCAGTAGTCAGGCTCTGTTTTTTGGTCTCGTCATGATAGGCTGCAAGGTAGCTGAAGCAGAACCAGAAACCATCGCGCGCAAGTAGTTTTTCGCGCAAGACATCGGCTTTTTCCGTCTCGCCGTGCGCTTCCAACAGTACGCACAAACCATAAGCCGTCATGGCAAATTGCAGATCGTCCTCTTCCGCGTCCAGCTCCGCCAGCATATCCTCCATCGGCGCAAAGCCAGCCGCCACGCGCATGGCTTTTTCATACGCCGTGTGGTGCCCGACGTACATATCGGGGCGATAATGCTGCTGCAAGGTCTTTTGCGCCTCGTCTGCCTTCTCTGCACGAAGCTGTGAGAGTACCAGCCAGTAGACATCCGCAATATACATATCGTCGTCCTGCGGCACGATGGCAAGAGAACCGGCAAAAGCGGCGGTCGCCGCAGCATAGTTTTGCAGCATATACTGCGCCATACCAACGCGGTAGCGCGACTCGACACTCACGCCGTCTGCCTGTTCACAGCGCATATAGTCGCCCAGCGCGTTTTCAAATTGCAGCGTATCGAGATACTTGGGTCCGCGCTTGCGGTAAGCTTCCATGCGTTCCGGCTCCAGCTTGACCGCCTGCGTCAAAGCGTCGATCGCCTCCCGGAAACGCAGCTGCCAGCACAGCGCGTCCGCCAGCTCCAGAAGATTTTCATACGTCTGCGGTTTTGCGCGGCAGGCGAGAATTTCGTCCGTATCGGCAAGCCCATGCGCTAAGTTCTGAAACTGACTTTTGTATGATGCATGAACGTCCGCAAAGTATTTCCCCATGTTACCCCTCCGAAATGGTTTCTTTTCTGGCAGTCAGCCAGAGACTGATCAGGTAAAATGCCAGGCATAGAAGCATGACGCACACGCCGGGTGTCAGCAGATACGGATACGCACCCCGCAGAAACGCGCCGCGTTTGTACGCAAAATTGACCATCGTGCCCCAAGTCGGGCGATAGAGATCGCCAAGTCCCAGAAACGAGAGCGTCGATTCCATCATGATGCAGCTGTTGACTCCAAGCAGAAAACGCGACAGCAGCACGTCCGACAGGTTCGGCAGGATGTGCCGCACGGCAATATGGGCGCGGCTATAGCCGAGAATCCGGCAGCTTTCGATAAACGGCTGCGTGTGCAGCTGCAAAACCTTCGCGCGCACGGCGCGCGCCGTGCCGACCCAGCTGAACGCCGCGATCAGGATGATCAGGTGCGCAGCGGAGCTTCCAAAAAACGTCGCCAGCACGAT
>CAKTVN010000038.1 GCA_934623545.1 uncultured Oscillospiraceae bacterium | reverse complement strand
ATATTTCAAAGACCTTTAATCCCGGCACGACGGACGCGAAAAAGGCGCTGGACGATCTGTCCTTCCACGCGGAAAAGGGCGATTTCGTGACGATCATCGGCGCGAACGGCGCGGGAAAATCGACGCTGTTCAACGCCATCGCCGGAAGCTTCATCACCGACAGCGGCGAAATTCTGCTGGACGGAGAGGATATTTCCCTGATGCCGGAATTCAAGCGCGCGAAGAAGATCGGCAGGCTCTTTCAGGACCCGATGCGCGGAAGCGCGCCCGGAATGACAATCGAGGAGAATCTGGCGCTTGCCGCCGGGTGCGGCGGCTGGCTGAGCCCGGTCTCGCGGGCGGACAAAAAACGCTTTCGCGAGCGTGTGGCACTGCTGGAAATGGGGCTGGAGGACCGCATGAAGCAGCCGGTGGGGCTGCTTTCCGGCGGACAGCGGCAGGCGCTGACGCTGATGATGGCGACGTTCCACCCACCGAAGCTGCTGCTGCTCGACGAGCATACGGCGGCGTTGGACCCCGGGACGGCGGAGAAGGTCCTTTCACTGACGAAGAAGATCGTGGAGGAAAACGCGCTGACCTGCATGATGATCACGCACAATATGCAGTCGGCGCTGGAGCTTGGCAGCCGCACGATCATGATGAACGCCGGAAGAATCGTCATGGACGTCTCCGGCGAGGAGCGCAAGGGGCTCTGCGTGAACGATCTGCTGCGCAAATTCCGCGAGATCTCCGGTAAGGACCTGAATAACGACCGGATGCTGCTCATCTGATGACGGCAGCAAACAAAATAGAAACCCCGGCAGTTCATCGAATGAACTGCCGGGATTCGTTTCTTCAAAAGCCTCGCAGAGTTCCACTGCGCACAGCTCTTTGTGCCGATCGGTTTCCCTTCGCGGCATAGCCGCTTCAGCCTGGGGTGTATTCTTCCAACCGCCAACGCATTCGGACAGCGGACCTTTTTGCGCTGCGCCGCTTGGAAACCTCCAAATCAATCGTCTGCGGTCGGGGATTTATTCAGAGGTTCCCTTGACTTGACGAAAAATTTCTCGCCGAATTGTGCAGTGCCGCCTTAATATTCGTTCGTTTCGGGCATGATGAGCGCGGCGATGATGTAGACCCACAGGCTCAGACCTGCGAGGAAGACCAGCAGCACGGTGATGAGCCGCACCAGCGTGGAGTCCAGCCCGAAGTAGTGGGCGATGCCGCCGCAGACGCCGAAAATTTTCTTGTCAAATGAGGCTCTGCAAAGTTTTTTCTGTTCCATAATACGCTCTCCTTTTGAGTTAATTGTCAGTCCTTGTCGTCCGTCTGCGGCACCTCGGTCAGAATGCCGAAGCGCGCCTTGACGGTCAGAATACGAAGGACGCTTTCATCGATGCGCGCCTGTGTCAGCGTGCCGTTTTTCAGTGCGTCTCTGACGCCGTTATAGGCTGCCTGAAGGTCTGCGGGCATCAGCACCATGTCGGCGCCAGCCATCAGCGCGCCGACGGCGGCTTCCGCCGCGGAGTAATGCTCGGTGATGGAGCCCATATTTTGCGCGTCTGTTATTATGACGTTTTCAAAGCCCAATTTGTTCCGAAGAATTTCTGTGACGATGGCTTCTGACAGATCGGCGGGCGTTTCATCACCGGTCACGGAAGGCACGGAGAGGTGCGAGACCATGATAAACGCAGCTCCACTTTCAATTCCGGAGCGGAAGGGAAGATAGTCGCACGCCTCAAGCTCCTCTTCGGTTTTATTCAGGACGGAGGTCCCATAGTGATCGTCCGTGACGGCGCTGCCGTAGCCGGGGAAGTGCTTCAGACAGGAGATGACGCCGCCGTCCTGAAGCGCACCGAGCGCGACAGAGACCATCGACGCGCACAGCTCCGGGTCGGTGCCGAAGGAGCGGCTGCCGATCACATTGTCAGACCGCCCGCCGGACACATCCGCGACCGGCGCGAAGTCGAGATTGAAGCCCAGCTCCGTGAGCATATCTGCGACGTCGGACATGGCGTTATACAGCGCCGCCGGGTCGCCCTGTTCGCCGTAGGACGCCATATCGCCAATGTTTTTCCCGCCGAGCTCCGCGTTTTCGCCGACGCGGCTGACGGTGCCGCCCTCTTCATCGACGCCGAGAAAGAGCGGAATGGTGCTGAAGGACTGCACGCCGGAGAGCATTTTCTGCACCTGCGCCTTGTCCTCCAGATTCTGCGCGAAATAGATGAGCCCGCCGACCGGCTTGTAGCCGATGGCTTCCTTTGTTGCAAGCCCCGCCTCCGTGACCTTCGGATAGCCGGTCAGAGACTCCGGCGTGACGAAGAACAGCTGCCAGATCTTTTCCTCCGCCGTCATGGTCGCGAGCGTGTCGGAAGCCAGCTTTTTCGCCGCGAGCAGGGCAGGATCCTCCGGTTCCCCGGATGGCGCCTCCTCGGACGGCGTGTCAGATGGCGTCTCCTCCGGCGCGGGCGCGGGCTCTGTGTTCGGAAGCTCGCCCTCGTAGACCTGCTCGCGCTCCGGGGCGACGGTGCTGGAGTTGTCGTTTTCAAAAACAGCGTTTGTCTCGATCGTGGAGACCGTATCCGGCGCCTTTTTCTGCGGAAGCGCTTTCCACAGCAGCACCGCTGCGCCGCCAAGCAGCACGACGCACAGCAGGACGGTCAGGACCGTGAGCGGGGAACGTTTTTTTTGCCGCATAATAGCTCCTCCTGGTTCCGGCGAAGCCGTTATTTGTGGTAGAGAGAATGCGTCTGATAGACCGGCTCAAACGTGACATTTGCGCCGAGCTTTTTGAAGACGTTTTCATCGACCGGGGAGAGAATGACAGAAGAGTGGACCTCGCTGCCGCGCAGACCGGCAAGTGCCTCCATCGCAAGCTCCGCCGTGGGATTCGTGACGGCGCTCATGGAAAGCGCGATCAGGACCTCGTCGGTGTGCAGGCGCGGATTGGAGTTGCCGAGATGCTCGACCTTCAGGTGCTGGATGGGCGCGAGGACCATCGGGGAGATCAGATTGACCTTGTCGTCGATGCCCGCGAGCGTCTTGAGCGCGTTGAGCAGCGCCGCGCACGAGGCACCCATGAGCCCCGAGGTGCGCCCGGTGACGATGCGCCCGTCCGGAAGCTCGATCGCGGCGGCGGGGGAGCCAGTCTGCTCCGCCTTGGCGCGCGCGGCGGGGACGGCTTTTCGCCGGGTGACGTCGATGTTCAGATAGCGCAGCAGCATCTCCTGCTTTTTCAGCTCGCCCGGCTCCGCAAGACCCTTTTTCACACTGCACGCGGTGGCAAAGTAGCGGCGGATGATCTCCTGTATGGACGCTTCGCAGCAAGCTGCGTCGTCGGAGATGGCGAAGCCGACCATGTTGACGCCCATATCCGTCGGGCTCTTATAGGGGCATTCGCCGTAGATGCGGCGGAACATCGCCTCGACGACGGGGAAAATTTCAATGTCGCGGTTATAATTCACGGTCGTGACGCCGTATGCCTCCAGATGGAACGGGTCGATCATGTTCACGTCTGCGAGATCGGCGGTCGCCGCCTCATAGGCGAGGTTCACCGGATGCTTAAGCGGCAGGTTCCAGACCGGAAAGGTCTCGTACTTTGCGTAGCCCGCCTGGATGCCGCGCTCATGCTCGTGATAGAGCTGGCTGAGACAGGTCGCCATCTTGCCGGAGCCGGGACCGGGCGCGGTCACGACGACAACGGGGCGCGTGGTCTCGATATAGTCGTTTTTGCCGTAGCCGCCTGAAGAGACGATGAGCGGGATGTTGGACGGATAGTCTTCAATGGGATAGTGGCGGTAGACGCGGACGCCGAGCGTTTCGAGCTTGTGCTCGAACAGGTCCGCGGCGTGCTGCCCATGATACTGTGTGATCACGACGCTGCCGACGTAGAGCCCGATGGAGCGGAAGGCGTCGATCAGGCGCATCACGTCCATGTCATAGGTGATGCCGAGATCGCCGCGGCGCTTGTTCATCTCGATGTGCGCGGCGTTGATGGCGATGACGATCTCCGCCTGATCGCGGAGCTGGAGCAGCATTTTCATCTTGCTGTCCGGCTCAAAGCCCGGGAGCACGCGCGAGGCGTGATAGTCGTCAAACAGCTTGCCGCCGAATTCCAGATAGAGCTTGCCGCCGAAGCGGTCAACGCGCTCGAGAATTTTCTGCGACTGAAGCTTCAGATATTTTTCGTTGTCAAATCCAATGGTATTCATTTCACTTGCACCTCTAAATTTCCTCATCTTAAATGATACCGCGAAAAGAGTCGGAATGCAACTGCACGTTTACGGAAAATGGGACAAAGTTTTGCGGCGCTTTCCGGCGCTTTTTCACAAGAGGACGCAGCGCTGCGTCAGCTTGACTTCAGAGGAAAAAATGGGTATACTGATATCAATATAATGGGCTTTTAAGCACTGCTGATACGAAATCATGTGAGGAAACGATGAAAAAACAACAAGCATACGGAAATGACAGCATCTCCGCGCTCAAGGGCGCGGACCGGGTACGCAAGCGTCCGGCGGTCATCTTCGGCTCCGACGGGCTGGAGGGCTGCGAGCACGCGGTATTTGAAATTTTATCCAATGCCATCGACGAGGCGCGCGAGGGACACGGCGATCTGGTGATCGTCACGCGCTATGCCGACTGCTCCATCGAGGTCGAGGACTTCGGGCGCGGCTGCCCGGTCGACTGGAACGAAAAGGAAGGGCGGTATAACTGGGAGCTCGTCTTCTGCGAGCTGTATGCCGGCGGCAAATATGACAACAACGCCGGAGGCGATTATGAGTTTTCACTCGGTCTCAACGGACTCGGCGCGTGCGCGACGCAGTATGCCTCGCGCTATTTTGACGCGACCATCCGCCGCGACGGCTTCAAGTACACGCTCCATTTTGAGCGCGGCGAGCTGGTCGGCGAGATGCGCAAGGAGCCTACGGACCGCAAAAAGACCGGCTCGACCTTCCACTGGCTGCCCGATCTGGACGTGTTTACGGATATCCGTGTGCCGAAGGAGTATTTTGAGGACACGCTCAAGCGGCAGGCGGTCGTCAACGCGGGCGTGACCTTCCGCTTCCGTAACGAGACCGCGCCGGGCAAATTCGACACGACGGATTACTGCTATGAGCACGGCATTCTGGACTATGTGCGCGAGCTGACTGAGGAACAGGCGCTCACGATGCCGCAGTATTGGGAGGCAGAGCGCAAGGGTCGCGACCGCGAGGACAAGCCCGAGTACAAGGTCAAAATTTCTGCGGCGGTCTGCTTCTCCAACAAGGTCAACCGAATCGAGTATTATCACAACTCGTCCTGGCTGGAATACGGCGGCGCGCCGGAAAAGGCGGCGAAGAACGCCTTTGTCTATGCCATCGACGCCTATCTCAAGCAGACGGGGAAATACACCAAGAATGAATCGAAGATCACATTCCAGGATGTGGCGGACTGTCTGGTGCTGGTGACGAACTGCTTCTCGACGCAGACCTCGTATGAGAACCAGACGAAAAAGGCGATCAACAACAGATTCGTTCAGGACGCGATGACGGAGTTTTTCCGCAGCCGCCTGCACGTCTATTTCATCGAGAACAAGCAGGATGCCGACCGCATCGCCGATCAGGTGCTCGTCAACAAGCGCAGCCGCGAATCGGCGGAAAAGGCGCGCGTGTCGATCAAGAAAAAGCTCACAGGCAATCTGGACATCTCCAACCGCGTGCAGAAATTCGTTGACTGCCGGACAAAGGATGTGTCCAAGCGCGAGATCTACATCGTCGAGGGCGACTCTGCGCTCGGCTCGGTCAAGCTCTCGCGTGACGCGGAATTTCAGGGGATCATGCCGGTGCGCGGAAAGATCCTCAACTGCCTCAAGGCGGACTATGACCGCATCTTCAAGTCAGAGATCATCACCGACCTCATCCGTGTGCTCGGCTGCGGGGTCGAGGTCCAGACCAAGAAGGCGGCGAAGGACCTGTCGACCTTCGACCTGGGGAGCCTCCGTTGGAACAAGGTCGTCATCTGCACGGATGCCGACGTGGACGGCTATCAGATCAGGACCCTGATCCTGACGATGATCTACCGGCTGTGCCCGACGCTGATACAGGAGGGCTATGTCTACATCGCCGAGTCGCCGCTGTATGAGATCAATTACAAGGACAAGACGTGGTTTGCCTATACCGAGGCGGAAAAGGGCGCGATCCTAAAGGAGCTGGACGGGAAAAAGCCCTCGGTCCAGCGCTCAAAGGGTCTCGGCGAGAACGACCCGGAGATGATGTGGATGACGACCATGAATCCCGAAACGCGCCGCCTCATCAAGGTCATGCCCGAGGATATGGAGCGCACGATGCAGATCTTTGATCTGCTGCTGGGCGACAATCTCGCGGGCAGAAAGGATCACATCGCCGAAAACGGCTACAAATATCTCGACCAGCTTGACGTGTCGTGATGGAACTGAAGGACGAATGTAATGGCTAAGAAAAAAGAACCGGAAGCGAAAAAGTGGATCGACCCGAAGGTGCAGGGGCTGCACGGCGCAACGGTCGAACAGCCGATCTGCCAGACGCTGGAAACAAACTATATGCCCTACGCGATGTCGGTCATCGTCTCGCGTGCCATTCCGGAGATCGACGGCTTCAAACCCTCGCACCGGAAGCTTCTGTATACAATGTATGAGATGGGGCTTCTGACGAAGCCCAGAACAAAATCAGCGAACATCGTCGGGCAGACGATGCGCCTCAATCCGCACGGCGATCAGGCGATCTATGAGACGATGGTGCGCCTTGCGCGCGGCAACGAGTCGCTGCTGCATCCGTTCGTGGACTCGAAGGGCAACTTCGGCAAGGTCTATTCGCGCGATATGGCGTATGCCGCGTCGCGTTACACCGAGGCAAAGCTGGAGCCGATCTGTCAGGAGCTGTTCCGTGACATCGATTCCGATACGGTCGATTTTGTGGACAACTATGATGCTTCGACCAAGGAGCCGACGCTGCTGCCGACGACCTTCCCGAATGTGCTGGTCTCGGCAAACATGGGCATTGCCGTCGGTATGGCGTCCAATATCTGCTCGTTCAACCTCCGCGAGGTCTGCAATACCGCGGCGGCGCTCATCCGCGACCCGGACGCAGATCTGCTCGACACCCTCCCTGCGCCGGATTTTCCGACCGGCGGCGAAATTCTCTATGACGCAGCGGAGATGATGCAGATCTACAGCACCGGACGCGGCACCTTCCGCATCCGCGCCAAGTGGCGCTATGTGAAGGAAGGCAATATGATCGAGATCTATGAGATCCCATACACGACGGCGACGGAGATCATCATGGACAAGGTCGCGGAGCTCATCAAAGCCGGCAAGATTCGTGAGATCGCCGATATGCGCGACGAGACGGACCTCAACGGTCTCAAGCTCACGATCGATCTCAAGCGCGGCGCGGAGCCGGAAAAGCTGATGCAGAAGCTGTTTAAGACGACGACGCTTCAGGACACGTTCGGCTGCAATTTCAACATCCTGATCGCAGGAATGCCGCGCGTGCTGGGCGTGCGGGAGATCCTGTCCGAGTGGACGGCGTGGCGCACGGAGTGCGTGCGGCGGCGCGTGTTCTTCAATCTCCAGAAAAAGCGCGACCGGCTGCATCTGCTCAAGGGTCTCGGAAGGATCCTGCTGGACATTGACAAGGCGATCGCCATCATCCGCGAGACGGAGCTGGATGCCGAGGTCGTCCCGAATCTGATGATCGGCTTCGGCATCGACGAAATTCAGGCGAATTTCGTTGCGGAGATCAAGCTGCGCAACATCAACAAGGAATACATTCTTAAAAAACTGGAGGAGACCAGCGATCTTGAAAAGGAGATCGCCGAGCTCGAGGAAATTCTCAAGAGCGACCGGAAGCTCCGGAACATCATCGTGGACGAGCTCAAGGCGGTCGCGGACAAGTACGGCAAGGAGCGCAGAACGACGCTCGTGTATGACCACGAGACGCAGCTGCCCGACGAGCCGGAGGTCCCGGACTATCCCGTGACGATCTTCGTTTCACGCGAGGGCTATTTCAAGAAGATCACGCCGCAGTCGCTGCGGATGTCCGGCGAGCAGAAGTTCAAGGAGGGCGACAGCCTGCTTCTGATGCAGGAGACCAGCAACAATCAGGAGCTTCTGGTCTTCACGGACAAGTGTCAGGTTTACAAATGCCGCCTGTCCGATTTTGAGGACTCGAAGGCGTCTGTGCTGGGCGATTATCTCGCGGGCAAGCTTGGCTTCGACGAGGGCGAGAGATTCCTGACGGCGATCCTGCCCGGAAATAATCAGGGAAGCGTCCTGTTTGTGTTTGAAAACGGCAAGGCGGCGAAGGTCGCGCTTGCGGGCTATGAGACCAAGACGAACCGCAAACGGCTGACGGGCGCGTATTCCGACAAGAGCCCGATCAAGGCGATCCTGCCGCTTCCTGAGGACGCGCAGATCGCGCTGTACGCCTCGGACGGGCGCTGCCTCATCTTCTCGACGGCGCAGATCGCCGTCAAGACGACGCGCGCGACGCAGGGCGTCGCGGTCATGTCGCTGAAAAAGAAGGCGGTCCTGACGCGCGCTGTCCCGCTGGAGCAGGCGGGCATCACGAACGAGGCGCGCTACCGCACGCGGACGCTTCCGGCGGCAGGCGCGCTGCTGCGCGAGGAGGACAGCGAGGAAAAGCAGCTTACGATGGAGCTCTGAGACAGAGCTGTAAAGAATTGACCGCGCGGTCGCGCGCGGCAAATATAATACGACAAAAATTGGAGGAGTGCGCTTGAAACGCGAGAACATCTGGAAGGAGCTGCGGAATCTCGGCATGATCGTGCTGGGCTGCGCGGCGTTTGCACTTGGCTTTGACCTCTTTCTGGACCCGAACCAGATCAACGTCGGCGGCATCAGCGGCTTTGCGATGATTTTGCGCGAGCTGCTGGGCTTTGGCTCCATCGGCGTGATTTCGGCAATGATCAACATTCTGCTCTTTCTGATCGGCTATAAGGAGCTTGGCAGGCGCTTTTTCCTCGGCTCGCTGCTCGGGACTGCGCTGACCTCACTGTTCATCGACCTGTTCACCGTCATACCGGTGCCGAAGACGGACATCATGCTGGGCGCGCTCTACGGCGGCATTCTCACCGGCGTCGGGCTTGGGATGGTGTTCCTCGCGGGTGCGTCGACGGGCGGGTCGGACATCATCGCAAAGCTGCTGCGCAAGAAATTCCGGCGGCTGAAGCTGAGTCGGCTCATGCTCATCATTGACATCGTCATTGTGGCGCTGACCGGTGTGGTGTTCCACGACATCAGCAAGGCGCTGTATTCGGCGGTGCCGCTGTACGTCTATTCCGTTGTGATGGACGGCGTGATCTATGGGCTGGACTATTCCTCGGTCGCGCTCATCATTTCGGACCGCTACAGCGAGATCGTACAGGAGATCGCGCTGAAGCTCGACCGCGGCGCGACGCTTCTCGAGGCGCACGGAGCCTATCACGGCGCCAGCCGCCAGGTCATCATGTGCGCCATCCGCCGCCGTCAGGTGACGGAGCTCAAGGACATCGTCAGCCAGATCGACCCGAGCGCGTTCCTCATTTTGCAGGACGCGCATCAGGTGCTCGGCGAAGGCTTTATGCGCTATTCGGACTCGCTCTGAGCGGGAGCGGAAAGGAGAGGGGATATGAGACGGCTGATTTATGCAGCGCTGGCGCTGTGCCTGCTGCTCAGCGCGTGCAGCGCGCTGATTCCCTCGGACTATGTGCGCGTGAGCGAGTATAACGCCTCAGGGACGGTAGAGGAGAACGCCGACGTTCTCTCCGCAAACGACTTTCAGAGCTTGAAGAGCGCCATCCTCAGCTTTGTCAAGGGGCGCGTGGAGCACGGCGTCATCCGTGTGCAGAGCTATGAGGGCGGCGACGTGGAGGAGGACCTTTCGGCGGCTGCGTATCAGGTCGCGCGTGAGGATCCCTACGGCGCGTACATGGTCGATTATATGACGCACAGCTGCTCGCTGATCGTGTCCTATTATGAGATCGGGGTGGATATCACCTTCCGTGAGGGCGTGGTCTCGCCGGAGCAGGTGCAGATGGTCACCGGCTCGGCGGACGCAAGAAGCCTCATCCGGCGCGCGATGGATCGCTACGACGACCAGCTCGTCATGTATATGAACTACGCGCTTCCGGTCGACTTTGAGGCGGAAGCACAGGCGTATTACGATCAGAATCCGGGGCGGCTCATGACGATGCCGGAGGTACGCTGCATGGTGTATCCGGAAAGCGGCTCGCCGCGCATTGTTGAAATGACCTTCCAGTATCCCTATGCGGAAAAGACGCTGCGCGAGATGGCGGAGGCGGTGCAGGACAGTTTGCAGGCTGCGTCGGTCTATGTGCGCTACCGCGACACCGGATACGAAAAGGCGGAGCTGCTGTTCACCTATCTGATGGAGCGCTTCAGCTATCAGGAGCGGAGCACAAAGACGCCAGTCTATTCGCATCTGTGCGACGGGCTCACGACAAGCAAGAGCGCGGCGCAGAGCTGGCAGCTGCTGTGCGACGAGGTCGGGCTGGAGTGCGTAACGGTTTCGGGGCTGTATCAGGGCGCGGAGCACTGGTGGAACATCGTCTGTCTGGACGGAGAGTACAGCCACGTCGATACCTTCCGCGATCTGCTGGGCGACGGCGTGCTGCATACGCGCAGCGACGCGGAGATGGAGGATTATTACTGGGATGCGTCGCAGTATCCCGCCTGTATCCATGCGGAGCCGGAGCCTCCGGCGGAGGAGCTTCCGCCGGAAGAAGGCAGCGGGTCGCTGCCGGTCGACCCGGAGGAGCATTTGCCAGAGGAAGAGACGCCGCAGGAGCCCTCCGGCGAGGAGCCGGAGCCGGAGACGCCTGCGCCGGAGGAGACGACGGAGGAAAGCCTTCCGCAAAATTCGCGATAAAAGAAAAATTGCGCTTGACTTTTACCGGATTTCTGCTATAATAACACTCGCATTTGAGATGCGGGTGTAGCTCATCCGGTAGAGCGCCACCTTGCCAAGGTGGAGGTAGCGAGTTCGAGCCTCGTC
>CAKTVN010000037.1 GCA_934623545.1 uncultured Oscillospiraceae bacterium | reverse complement strand
CGGAATAAATTTGAAACCGTTTTATCCGGCGGCGTGTACGTCGGATAAAACACCTTACGCAATGCGAGTGTGGAAATTTTGCACCTGCGGTGCAAAATTTATGCGCGCAGCATCGTGCCGCTTGTTCAAACGCGATGGCAGCGAAGCGAATCGCGTTTGAAATTCTCAATATTCGCGCATGGCGAGCCGCTGCGCAAGCTCGGCTAGGAACTCCGTATCCTGGAACGAAGCGAGCGCGCCGATCGCCTCGTCCGTGTAGCGCTCGATCAGCTTTGAGCACTCGCCCACGCCGTAGAGCCCAACAAGCGTATTTTTGCTGCCGTCCATGCCGGTCGCCTTTCCCATCTTCTCCGCGTCGCCAAGCACATCGAGCATATCGTCGCGCAGCTGGAATGCAAGCCCGAGCGCCTCCGCGTAGGCGTGCGCCGCCTGCATCTGCGCCTCGCTCGCGCCGGCGGCAGCCGCACCGATGCGGCATGAGGCGGAGATGAGGGCGCCGGTCTTGAGCTCGTGGATGGTGTGGATATCCTCTGCGCCGAGGCGCAGCTTCTCCCCGGTCAGATCGAGCACCTGCCCGCCGACCATTCCGTTCGCGCCTGCCGCCTCCGAAAGGATGCGGATGATGCGCACGATCTTCCATGCGTCGACAGGCGCAGAGGCTGCGGTCTCGAATGCAGCGGTCAGAAGCGCGTCGCCCGCGAGGACGGCGTTCGCCTCACCGAAGACCTTGTGGTTAGTGAGTCTTCCGCGGCGGTAGTCGTCGTTGTCCATGCACGGCAGATCATCGTGGATGAGGCTGTACGTGTGCACCATCTCGATCGCCGCCGCAAACGGCATCGCGCTTTCCCAGTCGCCGCCGCAGATGCGGCAGAATTCCAGCACCAGAACCGGGCGGATGCGCTTTCCGCCCGCAAGCAGGCTGTAGCGCATTGCCTGCATCAGCTCGCGCTGCGGGCATTTTTGCTCCGTGAAGCAGCGCTCGAGATAAGCCTCGACCGCCTCGCGGTAGCGTTCCATCGTCATTTTGTAATCAGGCATCTCTCGTATACTCCGTTTCCACCGGTGCGCCGTCGGCGCCCTTCATCAGCTTTACGACCTCCAGCTCCGCCTTCGAGAGCATCTCATCGCAGCTCCGGACCAGTCCGGTCCCCTCCTGAAACAGCTTCAGCGCCTGCTCCAGCGGGACATTCCCCTGTTCCAGACTTTTTACAATGGCGTCGAGCTGCTCGATCGACTGCTCAAAGCTTTTCGATTTCTCACTCATGTGCTTCCTCCATGACCTCACAGACCTCCGCGCGGAGCCTTCCCTCCCGCAGATCGACTGTGATGATTTCTCCCAGTTCCGCCTCGTCTGCGCGCTGCAAAATGCTTCCGTCCGCGCCGCGGACCACGCTGTAGCCGCGTGCGAGGACCTTCAGCGGGCTCATCGCGTCAAGCTTGGCGGTCAGTCGGACGAACTGCTCCTTTTTCCCCTGAAGCAGATGGCGCGATGCCGCCGTGAGCCGCTCACGGCTGTATTCCAGCAGCATCCGCTTGTCCTGAATGTAATTCACCGGGCTTTGCAGCACGCGCTTTGCCGCAAGCGACTGAAGCGTCTGCCGCGAGAGCTTGAGCTGCCGCTCCATCGCGGCGTACATCCGCGCCTGCGTCTGTGAAAGCCGCTTCTGAAGCGCCTCACGGTCCGGCGCGACGAGCTCCGCTCCGTTGGACGGCGTCGCCGCCCGCACGTCCGCGACATAGTCCGCGATCGTCACATCCGGCTCATGCCCGACCGCCGAGACGACCGGAATTTCGGAATCATAGATCGCGCGCGCGACGCGCTCATCGTTGAACGCCCAGAGGTCCTCTATCGAGCCGCCGCCGCGTCCTGTGATGATCACATCGGCGATCTTATGCCGGTTCGCGTAGCGGATCGCGCCCGCGATCTCGGCGGGCGCCTCCGCGCCCTGTACGCGCACCGGGAGAATGAGCACCTTGCTCAGCGGATACCGCTTCGCGAGGATGCGGAGCATATCCATGATCGCCGCGCCCGCGCCCGAGGTCACGATGGCGATGCGGTGTGGAAACGCCGGAAGCGGCTTCTTGTGTTCACGCTCGAAAAGCCCATCCGCCGAGAGCTTTGCCTTGAGCTGCTCAAAGGCGACGTGCAGATCGCCCGCGCCCTCCGGCGTCAGATCGGCGCAGTAGAGCTGATACGCGCCGTCGCGCGGGAAGACCGTAATGCGCCCGAAGGCGATGACCTTCATGCCGTTTTCCGGGCGGAAGCGGAGCCGCACCGCGCTCGAGCGGAACATCACACAGCGCAGCGCGCCGGCTTCGTCCTTGAGCGTAAAATAGTGATGCCCCGAGGGGTAGACCTTGTAATTGCTGAGCTCGCCGCGAATGAAGAGCTCGTTGAGCAGCGGCTCGCGGTCCATCATTGCTTTGATGTATTCATTGACCTGCGAGACCGCAAAAATTGTCTGTTCCATCACGCCTCCTCCTGCATCCACGTCAAAAGCGCGATCCCGAAGGCGTTATCCGAGGAAAAGCGCGGCTCGGCAAAGGCAGCGTCAAATTCGCGGCAGCGCGTGCGCAGAAGCGTATTGCCGGACACGCCGCCGGAAAATACGACGGAAAAGCCCGGATATGCGCGCAGCGCCTCGCGCGTCACCGCCGCGACCGCGTGGATAACGGACAAAAGCGCGTACCGTGCGGTGTCCGCTTCATTCGCGCCCGCGTCGCGGTATTGCCGGACCTTATTTTCAACACCGGAAAGCGAAAAGCTCAGCCCATTCGTTTTGACGCGGAAAAAATCCCGGCTTTCGCTTCCCTGACTGAGCGCGTCGATGCCCCTTCCGGATGGAAACGGCACACCGAGCAGCTGCCCGGTCCGATCGATCAGCTGTCCGGCGGAGATATCGCTTGTCCCGCCGAGCTTTTCCGCACGGACATTTTTCCCGTCCGGCGTGACCAGCAGAAGCTCCGTCGTACCGCCGGACAGATGCCATGCAAGATGCGGCTCGCGCATCAGCTCCATCCGCCCCGCGGAATAGAGCGCGGCGGCAATGTGCCCCTGCTGATGGGAAAAGGCGTAAAACGGCACATCCAGCACGCGCGCCAGATTCTGTGCCTGACATGCCCCCGCCAGAAAGCACGGCATATACGAGCCCTCGACGGCGCGCGGGCGCGTGCTCGCGCCGACCGCGCGGACATCGTCGTGTCCCGCACGCGCGTACAGCTCGTCCACAAGCTCCGGCAGCCGCTTGACGTGCGCAAACAGCGCGTCCGACTGACGCAAGCCAAGCTCCCCCGGCTTCACGTCCAAAAGGCGTGAGCAGTTCTCGCCGCCCACGCCGTGAAATTCCGCCACCGAAGTGGTATAGTTGCTGGTATCGAAGCCCAGCGCTCTCATTGCTCCGCCACCTCGCGGGCAAACGCGCCGAGAATGCCGTTGACAAACGCGACGACGTCCTCATCCTCGTACTTCCGCGTCAACTCGACCGCCTCATTGATCGCGGCGCTGACGGGCACGTCGTGGACATACAGGCACTCGTACATGGCGAGCTGCATGATCGCGCGCGCGGGCTTGGAGATCCGCCCGAGATTCCAGCCGATGGCATATTTGGAAATATAGCCGTCCAGCTCATCCTGCTTTTCGCGGATGCCGCACACGGTGGACTGGATGTACTCTGCCTGCTTGCCGGTGGGGCGCTCCTGATAGGCGTCGGACTCATCCTCAAGCGTTGCGTAGTAATCCGGGTCAAGGTGCGCGCGTACGATGCTCTGCGCGTCGTCGTCGCGGAAGCTCATCTCATAGACGAGCTGCGCCACGATCTCTCTGGCGTTTGTTCTGGTCATACCGTATTGTCTCCTCGTTCTCTCTCAAAAACCTGCTGCGGCTTATTTTTTTGCCTCGCGCGGCAGCGCGATGCCGCAGATGTTGACGTTTACCTTTTTGACCGTCAGCCCGGTCACGGATTCCAGGCTCGACTTGACCGCGTCCTGTACGGACTTGGCAAGCTCAAAGACGGAGTAGCCGAATTTTGCGACCACATTGCAGTCGACGCAGAGCGCGCCCGCCTTGTCGCTCACGACGCGGATGCCCTTCGCGACGCTCTTGACGCCGAGCATCTCCGCGATGTCCGTGCCGAGGCTCGCGCTCAGACCGCAGACGCCCTCCTGCTCCAGCACCGCCATCGCCGCGACCGACGCGACGACATCTTCTGAGATCTGAATGGAGCCGTTGTCAGCTTTCTGCGTGTAATATTCCTTATTGTCTGCCATAATGCTTCCTCCGTATCCGCGCACGCGCGGCGCATGATATTCGCCGGTATATACTGCCATAATCGCCGGAAGCGGGACAAAAAATGCCGAAATGCTTCCGGTCGTTCGTTCTGTGAGCCAATTATACTACAAACCAGCCCCACTTGCAACTGAAAAACGCAGCGGACGGGAACATTCCGACCGCTGCGCGTTTCGCCTCAGCTTTTGACCTCGATGACCCGGACCTGCGAGAGAGAATAATCCGTCTGCCCGGTCACGATGTCCGAAATGAGCGCGACATCCGTCTGCTGAAGTCCCTCGGCTGGCGCGGAGACCGCGACACAGACCGTGTCGTCGTTGATATAGGTCACGCAGTCGCTGTAGCCCTTGGCAATGACAAGACTTTCGATCTGCGCCTCGCTCAGCGCGGTGGAGACCAGATCGTTGAGTGTTTTCGTCGCCGCCGTGCCGACCTCCGTTCCCTCGTCGTAGGCGATCGTCTGCTCGAGCAGCTCGACGGCGCTGTCGCGCGACTGCTGGCGGCTCAGACGCACCTGCGCGAAATAGTCCTCGGTCTGCCCGGCTGTCTGCGCCGACGCCTCCTGCGCGAGCGCATCCGCGGGGTCCGCGATGATGAGCCCGTCGCCCATCACCTGCTCCGCGTCGAGCGTTTCGGTGAGGTCCGCCGCGGCGGTGTCCTCGCTGTGGGTGTACGACCAGTTGAGATAGATCCCCGCGCATACAAGCAGCAGCACGGTCGCGATGATGGCGTTGCGTTTCCAGATTTTCATCCCATAGCCTCCTATTGACGTTTCATTTTCATAACGCTGATCTTGTCGCTTCCAAGCCCGGTCAGCCTGGAAACCGCCTGTACGATCGCCAGCTCGACGCTTGGGCTGTCCGCGCCCTCGCAGACGACGACTGCCCCCTTATAGACCGGATAGCGCACCTTGCTCACGACCGCCGTCTGCCCGCCGTCCGACTGGGAAAGGACCGTCTGCCGTTCATAGCGCGAATTTCCGTCCCCACCGGGATCGCGCGTCTCGTCCGACTGGTAAAAATACTCCTGCCCGTAGTCCAGACTCAGCATGACCTCTACCCTTCCGGCTCCGTCGACCTTGGATAGCAGCGCCGCAAGCTCCTTCTGGATCTGCGCAAGCTCCGGCTGCTCTGCCGCAGCAGAGACCGTCTGCGAAGCGGCGTCGGGCGCGCTTTTCTTCGTCGGAAGGAGCATCAGCAGCGCGCCCGCCAGCAGCACGATCAGCGCGTATTTGTACCTGCCGAGCCTTGAAAGCACGCTCTGCACGCGCGTCAATCCGCCTGCGGTGTTTGTGTTTCCGTTTTCCATGTCTGCCTTTCCGCCGGTATGGCGAGATTCTCCGAAATATAGCTTCCGAGCTGCTTTCGCTGCGCCTCCGCCGCGTTTGCCGTGATGCAGACGGCGGCGGGATACGGATATGTCATTTCACCCTCCACCGTCACCTCCACACTCGCTTCGAGCCCCATCGAAGAGGCTTTGTCCAATATATATGTCTCCGCGCTTTGCTTTATGATCTCCGCGACAAGCTCGCGGTTTTTGACCTCAACGCCGGTCCTTGCCGTCTCCGCCTGCATCTGAAGGCGTGCGATCGACTGCGCGAGCGTCCTCCCGTCCAGCTTGAGCAGCGGTCGTATCATGGTCAGCGCCAGCAGCATCGCGCAGCAGAACCCGAGCGACCGACGGATGCTTCCCTTTGGTAAAAGCCCCATACACAGCGCGCCGAGCAGCGCCGCCGCCGTCACGCCGAGAAGATAAGTCCTGAGCGCCTGCGTCATATTACCACCGCCTTCATAAAGCAGCAGCAGCTCAGAAGCGACATGAGGATGCAGCTGCCTGTCATTGCGAGCATATAGCCCATCGCCGAGGTGAGCTTTTCCAGAAGCTTTGCGTTCGTTCCCGCGTCCAGCGTCCCGCCGATCGCCGTCGCCCCCTTCAAAACGAGATAGTGCAGCCCGATGCGCAGAAACGGCGCAAGCCCGATCGACAAAAGCGCCAGCACACCGAAGACCCCGGCGGAATTTTTGACCAGCCGCGCCCCGGCGAGCACGGATCCCGCCGCGTCCGAGAGAATGGACCCCACAACTGGGACCGCCGCACCCAGCGCGGAGCTTGCCGCCTTGAGCGCCGCCTCGTCTGAGCTTCCGGTCACGATGCCCGTAATGGCGAGATACGCTGTGAAGAGATACAGCACGCCCTTGAGAAGGCTCCGGATGCTCCAGTCGATCAGCTCGCAGAGCCTGAGAAGCCGCCCCTCGCCCGCGGCGCACTCCGCCGCCGCGACCGCGACATAGGCATATGTCAGCGGAATGAGCAGCCCACGCACCAGCCGCACCAGCGCGTCAAAGAACATCATCGACCCGACATAGAGCGCCGCGCCGCTCGTCACGCCGCCCGAGGCAGTCAACGCCGCGGACAGGACCGGCAGCAGCAGCGTCGTAAACGAGCCCACGCGGTCGAGCGTTTCCGTCGCCAGCCCGATCATCGACCGAAGGCTCCCCGCGCAGATCGCCGTCAGCCCCAGCGCCCCGGCAAGCGAGACTGCGCGCGCGGAAAGCGACGCATCCAGATCGGCACACAGCGCGCACAGCACCAGCACCGCCAGCAGCATCCCGCCTGTCCGGAGCGCCTCGCGCAGCGGAAGCTCAGACAGCGTCTGCGTGATCACGCGCCAGAGGCTCTTTCCGAAATCCGCCGCAGTCGGCGGCGCGTCGCCGAGCAGTGCGCGCGCCTCGCTGTCCAGCCCATCATAGAGCGTGTCAGCGCCCAAGATCTTCGCCTCCTGCTCCGCGACGCTCTGCGCCCGGACCGGAAGCGCAAGCAGCGCGGCAAGCGCGATCAAAAGCAATACCCGCCTCAAGCGTTCCCTCCTGTGTGTCATTTCATCAGCGTCCGCAGCAGCTCCAGCACGGCGCTTGCCAGCGGCAGCGACAGATACACCGCCAGAAACGCGCCGCACAGCTCCACGACCTTTGCGAGCGACTGTTCCCCCGCATCCTTGCAGAAGCTCCCAGCGAGCTGCGTCAGAAGCCCGACGCCGACGGTCTTCAAAAGCGGCGCCATGACCGCGTCCTCGATGCCAGCCAGCTCCTGAAGCTCCTGCAAAAAGCGGATGACCGGCGAGACCAGCTCTGCCGCCGCAAGCAGACACACCGCGCAGCATACAGCCGCCGCGCAGAAGGCAAATTCCGGCGTCCGATGCCGCACCGCGAGGGCAAGCACGGCGCAGATCACGCAGACCGCCGCGATCCTCAGAAACAGCTCCATGCTCAGAAATGAAACAGCGTCTTTACCAGCTCGAACAGGTCCGCGATGCGCTGCACGACGATCATCAGCACGACGACCAGTCCCGCGAGCGAGGTCATTGTCGCCTGCTCCTCCCGCCCCGAGCGCACCAGCACCTGATTGAGGATAGAGACGATGATGCCGACCGCCGCGATCTTGAAAATGAGATCAATGTCCATACTTACAGCAAAATGACCGCGACCGCCAGCCCCGCGCAGATGCCGATCGTCACATAGCTCCTGCACCGCGCGCCGCGCCCCTGCTCCAGCCGCGACAGCTGCGCCTCCAGCCGCGCGGACGCAAGCTCGATCGCGCGGCACTGCCCGTCCAGATCAAACTGTCCGAGCGACGCGCCGAGCGTCAGAAGCGTCTGCTGCGCCGCCTGCGAAAGCGCGAGCTGCGGCGTATCGGAAAGCGCCGCGCGCATCGCGGACTGGACGCTTCTGGTGCGGTCCGTCTGCATCTGCCTGGCGCAGCTCCTGAAAAACGCGCCGACCGCCGCGTCGGAGACCGCCGCCGGAAGCAGCGCAAGCACCTGCGCAAGCGGCGTCCTGCGGTACATGATCTCCCCCTTGAGATAGCCCAGCGCCTCGAGCACCGCTGCAAGCTGCCGCGCCTGCCGCCGGACGCTTCCGGCAAAGCCAAACCCGACAAACGAGGTGCCGAGCACAATACAGAGTGCACCGATCCCCTTCAGCATTCATGCCATCCTTTCCATCCTGACGCGCTTGTCCGGCGTCAGGATCAGCAGTCGTTCAAACAGCTCCAGTGCGCAGAGCCTGCGGTAAAGGGGGCGCTTTTGAAGCTCGTCCGGCGCGCTGGCGTGCGCCGTCGCAAGAAACTTCACCCCGCAGTAGCTCGCCTGCTCCATCGCCGCGATATCCTCCGGCGCGGTGATCTCGTCCACCGCGATCCACTGCGGATTCATGCCCCGCAAAAGCAGCATGATCCCCTCCGCCTTACCCGAGCCCGTCAGCACGTCCGTATGCGCGCCGACGTCCAGCTGCGGCACCCCTGCGCGGCACGCGGCGATCTCGCCACGCGCGTCGACCACGCTCACACGGCTGCCGCTTTCCGAGAGCCTGCGCACGCATTCGCGCAGCAGCGTCGTCTTTCCGGACCCCGGCGGACCGAGAATGAGGACCGGTCCGTCCAGCCACCGCAGAAGCTCCGCCGGAGCCTGCCGCCGCTCGCCCGCAATGCGGATGCACAGTGAGGAAATTTCCCGCAGCGCACGAATTGTCCCATCCTGTACGGCAGCGGTCCCGCAGACCCCGATGCGGTGCCCGCCCTGGAGGGTCACGAATCCCTCGCGCAGGCTCTGCTCCGCGCTGTAGCACGAATGCCCCGTCGCGGCGGCGAGAATGTCTTCCAGCATCCGCGCGTCGACCGCGCCGCATACGCCGGGGAGCGGACGCTCCCTTCCGCCGACGGTCACGGTCGGCGCGAAGCCCGCCCGCAGCCGCAGCTCCTCCAATCGATCCTGCTCCAGATAGCCGAGCGCCGTGCGCAGCTCCTGCGGCAAAACTTCCATCAGCGCCTGTAATCCCATGCCGCGCACCTCCCTTCCGGTTGCTACAGTCTATGGACGAGCCGACGGCAATATGACGCCTGCGCCGGAGCATTTTCCTCTGCCGCCGGACATACACTCTCAACATCAAAACAAAGGAAGCTCCGATCGTTTCGGAGCTTCCACAACAAAGGAGCAGAACATATGAAGCAGATCCTCATCAGCGGAGCACTGTCCCTGCTCGCCATTCTGTGCTTTCCGGGCAGTGTGCCAGCCGGACAGGCAGCACCGGAGCCGCAGGATATCGTCGTATGGACGCAAATGGCTCCGGCGGAAGCGCCGGAGCCAACGGAAACGGAAAACAATTATGAAGAGGCGCAGCCGCAGACCGTTCGTCTTTTGGACGGCGGCGCGGTCACAACGCTGGACATGACCGATTATCTGACCGCCGTCGTTCTGTGCGAAATGCCGCCGGAATTTGAACCGGAGGCGCTCAAGGCGCAGGCGGTCGCAGCGCGCACCTTCACGGTCAAGCGCGAGCAGTCGTCCAAGCATGAAAACGCGGACGTCTGCTCCGACAGCGCCTGCTGTCAGGCGTGGAAAAGCGAGGCGGCGCTGCGCGAAAAATTCGCAAGCGATTATGATGCCTGCACACGGAAGGCGCGTGACGCCGTCGAGGCGACGGACGGCGAGGTGCTGGTCTATGACGGCGCGCTGATCGACGCGGTCTACTTCTCCTGCTCCGGCGGGCGGACCGAGGACGCCGTCGCCGTCTGGGGCGCGGAGGTACCGTACCTCCGCTCCGTTGAAAGCTACGGCGAGGAAGCGGCGCTGCGCTATTCCTCTGAGGTCTCCTTCACCCCGGCGGAGCTGCGGTCGCTGCTCGGCGACGAGACCCTTGCCGGTGCGCCGGAGGGCTGGTTCGGCGCGGTCAGCTACACACACGGAGGCGGCGTGGATACCATGCAGATCGGCAAAAAAAGCTATCCGGGCACGGAACTGCGGCGGCTTCTGGGGCTGAACTCCACTGTTTTCACTGTCAGCGTAGACTCCAACACCATCGTCTTCCACGTCCTCGGCTATGGGCACCGCGTCGGCATGAGCCAGTACGGCGCAAACCACATGGCGCAGCAGGGCTTTGATTACCGCGTCATCCTGCAATATTATTATCAGGGCGCGGAGGTACAAAAAATCGCTGCCTCGGGAAACCCCTGAGGCAGCGAAGAAGCGATGAAAAAAGCTCAGATCAGGTTCAGCACGAGCGTGAGCACCAGGAACACGCCGCCGATCCACTTGGTCGCCTTGGCAAGCTTGGCGTCGAGCGCCTTGCTGCCGCCCTTGGCGGAGAAGCCTTCGCCGCCGGCAATTGCCGAGGACAGACCGGCGCTCTTGCCGGACTGAAGCGTGACGATGGCAACGAGACCAACCGCCAAAATGACCTGAACGATCGTCAGAATTGTACGCAGAACTTCCATAATTCCTCCAAATCCATAAATGACGCCGTTCTTCATCGGCAGACGGCTTGCCGAGATAGTATTTTATCAGGCTGTTTCAGACAGCTAGAAAATCATATCACAATTCAGGTGCGAATGCAAGAGTATTTTTACCGTTTTCTACAGAAATCAGCTCTTTGTGACCCATGTATTTGTGGCAAGGCACGTCAGATAGGCGTTGATGAAGCCATCGATATCGCCGTCCATGACGGCGTTGATGTTCGTCATCTCAAAGCCGGTGCGGGTGTCCTTCGCCAGCGTGTAGGGCATAAAGACGTAGTTTCGGATCTGGCTGCCCCACTCGATCTTGAGCTGCGCGCCCTTGATGTCCGAGATCTTATCCAGGTGTTCGCGCTCCTTGATCTCGATGAGCTTCGAGCGCAGCATCCGCATACAGGTCTCGCGGTTCTGGAACTGGTCGCGCTGCGTCTGGCAGGAGACGACGATGCCGGTCGGCTTGTGGATGAGGC
>CAKTVN010000036.1 GCA_934623545.1 uncultured Oscillospiraceae bacterium | reverse complement strand
TCGACGATCAGGAGCAGTTCCACGAATTTCTGGATCAGAACCGCCAGTACTGGGACTATGTGGACGAGGAGCTTGAGAAGCAGATGTCCGGTCTGTCCCAGATCCGCCTGTATCTCGAGGACGGCCCCGCCGCGCCCGAGACCGTCAGTCAGCTGCGCGACGGGCTTTCCGTGCTGCGTGCGCAGTATCCGTCCACCGACTTCGGCTCTCTCGAGGTCGCGCTCGCCAATGTGCGCGACGAAGACTGGGAAAACAGCTGGAAGCAGTATTATCAGCCGCTTCCCATCGGCGAGCGGCTGCTCGTCGTGCCGCAGTGGCTGTCGCCGGAAAACCCGGAGCAGCGCATCCCGGTCCTGCTCGACCCCGGCATGATCTTCGGCACCGGCGCGCACGCCTCGACGCAGATGTGTATGCGCGAGCTGGAGCGCCGCATCCGCGGCGGCGAGCGCGTGCTCGATCTCGGCAGCGGAAGCGGCATTTTGTCGATCACCGCGCTGCTGCTCGGCGCGAAAAGCGCCGTCGGCGTCGACATCGACCCGAAGGCGGAGGATATTGCCCGGGAAAACGCCGCCATCAACGACCTGCACGCCGACCGCTTCACCGCCGTCACCGGCGACGTGATCGGAGACCGGGCAATGATGGACCGGCTTGGAGGCGGCTATGACATCGTGCTTGCCAACATCGTCGCGGACGTCATCATCCCGCTCAGCCCGGTCGTCCCGCATTTTCTGACGGAGGACGGCGTTTTCATCTGTTCTGGCATTCTCGACGTCCGCTTTGACGAGGTCGCCGCCGCCATTGAGCGCGCGGGGCTCAGCATCGTCTCCGCCGACCGTCAGGAGGACTGGCGGCGCATCACGGCAAAGCGCGCAAAATAAGGAGGCTTACTCTTGCGTATTTTTTCCTACCGCAACAAGCGGGCGCTGAGGCGGGCGCTTCTGATCGCGGGCGGCGTCCTGCTTCTGCTGCTTGCGCTGTGCATCAGCCGTTTCGTCTATTTGCAGCGCTATATCACCTACACCGACGACGGCGCGAAGCTGGATTACAGCCAGAAGCTCCAGCCGACCGGCGAGCAGCCCGAAACGCTCGACCCGGCGCAGTATCCCTATGAGATCATCGTCGACACGACCGAGCCCGGCACCGTTTCGGACGCGCCGCAGCAGTTTTCCGGTTATTACATCACGACCAATATGCTCGCAAAGGACGTTGACGCCGTGCGCACGGCGCTGGACGGTCTTGACGGTCTGACGACCGTGATGATCGACGTCAAGAGCGTCTTCGGCTACTACTATTATTCCTCCGAGCAGACCGGCGCGCAGACCGCCGACGCGGACATCACCGCCATCGACCGGCTGATCGCTGACCTCACTGCGACGGACGGACTGACCGTGATTGCGCACGTCCCCGCCTTTTCAGACCCCCTCTACGCGTTCGACCACCAGTCCGACAGCCTCGCCATGTACTCCGGCGCGCTGTGGATGGACGACCGGCGCTGCTACTGGATGAACCCGAACAGCAGCGCAGTGCAGGGCTTCCTCAGCTCCATCGCGATGGAGCTGAGCGGTCTCGGCTTTGACGAGGTCGTCTTCGACGACTTCTACTTCCCCTCCAGCGAGTCCATCGCCTGGAATGCAAGCGTCTCCAAGGAGGATGCGATCCTGAACGCCGCAAAGAGCATCGTCGACAATATGCAGGGCGTCGACATCCATGTGAGCTTCGGCTCCATCGCGCCCGCTATGGCAGCTTACGGCTACCGGCTGTACGTCCGGACCGATGACCCGACGCAGGTCATGACCGTCATGGACGCCATGCAGGAGGTCATGACCGACATCCCCGCGCAGACCGTCTTCGTCACGAGCTCGCGCGACACGCGCTTTGCGCAGTGCAGCGTCCTGCTGCCGCTGCTCGGCGAGAGCTGAGGCGGCGTTTCCTCGTTCAAAAAACAGCTCAGGAGGATTTTTCATGAAAAACGTATTGATCATCTCCACCAGCCTGCGCGCACACAGCAATTCCGAGGCGCTCGCAGCTGCGTTTGCAGAGGGCGCGCAGAGCGCCGGGCACCACGTCGAGACCGTCACGCTGCGCGGAAAGGACCTGCGCTTCTGCAAGGGCTGTCTCGCCTGCCAGAAGCTCCACCGCTGCGTCATGGAGGACGATTCCGCCGAGATCGTCCGGAAAATGCACGACGCGGATGTGATCGCCTTTGCAACGCCCATTTATTACTACGAAATGAGCGGACAGATGAAGGTCCTGCTCGACCGCGCCAATCCGCTCTATGGCACGGATTATCGCTTTACGGACATATACCTCCTCTCGTCCGCTGCGGACGAGGAAGCCGAAACGCCGAAGGGGGCAGAGCACGGGCTCGGCGGCTGGATCGCCTGCTTTGAGCGCGCGCATCTCGCCGGTACAGTCTTCGCTGGCGGCGTCAACACCCCCGGCGCGATCACCGGACACCCCGCGCTCGCGCAGGCGCGCGCGCTCGGCGCGCACGTATAGGGTGCCAAATATGCAATAACGCAAAACCGGAGGCAGTTTCATCTGTCTCCGGTCTTTTTATGCTTATGTACGTTCAGCCCGGCTGGGTCTGATAGCCGGAGCGCGCGGTGATGCTCCCGCTCTGCGCGCCCTGCCGCTGATAGCGCTCGCCATAGCCGATACAGTGGCGATCCTGATCCATGAATCTGCGCCGCAGCAGCAAAAGCGGCTCCGTTTCGGAACAGCCCAAGATCGGCGCGACCTCCTTTGGCGCGAGGACCGCCGTGATCTCCAGCTCCGTGTAGAACAGGAACGTCGGCACCATTCTCGACACGATGTCCGGGAAGGGCACGAAATAATTGATCTCCTGCTCGATCATCGGCTGCCCCTTCGTATACGGCAGATACTTGACGTCATAGGCGACGCAGCGCTCGCCCTCGTCGATGCTGCGGCAGATCTTGATCACGCGCTTCCCCGCCTCCAGCGCAAAAACGCGCAGAAGCGCCGTATCCGCCTTCACGACAGAGATGCGCTTGTAGCTGCCGCTGTGCAGCTGCTCATCCTCCGGAAAATCCAGCGTAAAGGCATTGTGCGTCGGCTGCGAGACAAAGTAGCCCTTCCCCGCCCAGGAGTGGATCAGCCCCTCCTTTTCCAGCAGCTGAAGGCTTTTGCGCACCGTCGTCCTGGTCGTCTGATACTGCGCCGCAAGCATATTCTCCGACGGAAGATCGTCGCCCGGCTTTTTGCTCCCGCCCTGAAGCAGGCGCTTGAGATCGTGATAGATTTCCTGATAAACAGGTCCCTTCTGTATGCTCATCATCCGTTCTCAGCGCTCCCTCATGAGTTTCGTGCAGAGCTTTGGGACGTTGTAGGCATCGCGTGTAAACCCGTCCGCGCCGATGTCCAGCGCGGTCTTCTCATTCACGCAGCTCCCGCCGACAATGACCCGGAAGCTGCTGCGGTTCGGAAGCTCGCCCAGACGGCGGATCGTCTCCGTCATATGGTCTGCGGAGAAAGACATGACGCCGCACAACGCGATGATATCCGGCTGATAGCTCTGCACCGCGGAGAGAAACTCCTCCGTCGGCACATCGACGCCGAGGTCCATCACATCGAAGCCGTCCAGCTTGAGCAGCATCTGCACGATGTCCTTGCCGATGTCATGGATGTCGTCCTTCATGACGCCGATGAGCACCTTGCCGCTTTTCTGCTGACGCCCCTCAAGCTGTTTGTTGCTGATGAGCAGATTCATCGCCTCCTGATAGAGGTCTCCGCTCACGATCATGTCCGCCAGATAATACTGTCCCTGCGCAAAGCGCACGCCGACCTGCTTCAGCCCCTCCTGAAGGCTGTTCTCGATCCGCTCTGTTTTCTGCTTTTCACGCAGCGCGTCCTGCATGGCGTCCATGAGCGACTTTTCATCCAGCTCTGCCATCGCCTGTACCAGCGGCATGATATATTCCATCGTCAACACCTCAAACGTATCTTTCTCGCTGCGCGCAGCGCGCGCTCAATAAAGCTTCGAGAGCATTTCGCGCTCGACCGTGCTGCCCGGCGGCAGGATCAGAAACTGCTCCTGCGTCCACGGACCGGTCAGCAGCGTACGCAGATAGCTCTGCTTTCCGGGCAGGAGCTCACAGCGCAGCCCGAGCGTACTCGCCATCTCCTGCGCCTTTTCATAGACCGGCGCGACCGCATACGCGCCCGTGTCGATCACGGCGACACGCTCATAGTGCGCAAACATCACACCGAATACGCGCTTTGCGCGCGCCTCGCCGTAACGCTCGACCGTGTGGCGGTATTCGGCAAAAATGCTCTTGTCCGAATCGAGCCAGCCCTCGGTCAGAAAATACGTCCCGCAGCGCTCAGTGAGCTTCCTCCGGTTTTCCGCCGAGCCCAGCAGAAGAGAAATGCAGTCATCCGTGCGCGGGATGATGAGCTCCGCGTGCCGGGTCTTCAGCCCGCAGAAGGAATCCCCGCAGAAGCCGGTCGCAAGCAGGATGCGGTCAAATGCCGCAGCCTCGCCCTCGATCAGCTCCTGAAGCCGCTCGCACAGGCGGGCGGGATAGTTGTGCAGCCCCGAGCCCGTCCAGAAGACCGGCAGCGTACAGCCCAGCTCCGCGCAGACCTGCTCCAGCTCTCTGCGGACCACGTCGCAGGAGATGATGCACGTTCTCATTTCATCCTTCAAAGCGTTCTCTTCCCATCGTTTCTTCGTTTTTCCTGAAATTCAGTATAGCATCAGATTCCGCAGATTGCAAGGCGGCTCAAATCCACATTCCCCGGGCAAATTCATGCTGAAAATCCGGCAGGCTCGCAAGCTCCAGAAATTCGATCTCACGCACAAGCTCCTGCGTATGCTCAAACGCTTTCCGGCTGCGCGCCGCGCGCTTTGCGCCGCTTCCGGCGGCGTTGCCGACCGCCTGCGCCTTTTCCAGAAGCTCCTGCGGCAGAAGCCCGATCCGGCAGGCGCTTTCCACACGGATGAAGCTTCCGAACGCGCCCGCGAGCAGCAGACGGTCGATCTGACCGACCTCGATGCCGAGATGGCGCGCCATCAGTCCGATGCCCGCGGAGATCGCGCCCTTGGCAAGCTGCACCTGGCGCACATCGTTCTGCGTCAGCCAGACCTCCCCGCTGAGCCGGACCGCAAGGTCCCCTTCAAACTGCTCCTGCGTCTGGAGCCGCCCGCGCCGGTTGACCAGCCCGAGCTCCTTCAGCGCGGCGACCGCATCGATCAGCCCTGAGCCGCAGATGCCGTGCGCCTCGCCCCCACCGAGGACATGGCAGCATATCCCGCCGTTTTCCACCGTGACATGGTCGATCGCGCCGTCTGCCGCGCGCATCCCGAAGCGGATGTTTGCGCCCTCCAGCGCGGGTCCCGCCGCCGTGGAGCAGGCGACCATGCGTGCGCGGCTCCCCATGACCATTTCGCCGTTCGTGCCGATGTCGACCATCAGCGTGATCTCATCGCTGCGGTCCATCTGCGTCGCGAGGACGCAGCCCACGGTGTCCGCGCCGACATAGCCTGAGATATCCGGGACCGTCAGCAGCGCCGCGTCGCCCCAAAGCGCGATCACATCCCCGGCGCGGGAGATCTCCGTCTGTGTCAACACCGGCGCAAACGGCACGCCTGCGAGATTCTTCGGAGAAATGCCGAGAAACAGCTGCTGCATACACGGATTGCCGACCACGCAGATCGTACCAAGCGCATCCGCCTCCCGCTTCGCCGCATTCAAAAGCTCGCGCGTCAGGTCCGCAAGCGCTTCGCGCACGCAGCGCGTCAGCGCCTCCTGCTCTCCCTTCAGCGCCAGCTGGATGCGCGTGATCACATCCGCGCCGAAGGGCGCCTGCGGATTGAGTCGGCTTCCGGTCGCGATCTGCGCGCCCGTCTCGTCCATGAGATAGCCCGCGATGGTCGTCGTTCCGATGTCGAATGCGAGCAGCAGCCCCGCTCTGACCGGCTCCGCCGGCTCCGTGTCCGCCTGCTCGCAGCCGCCGGTCAGAATGCGCTCCTGCCGCGCCCGCTCCGGAAGCGAGACTGTGACAGGACCGTCCACCACTGTCTGGCAGGCGAGCCGCTCCGCGCCGTTCACGCGGACGCGGCACTTGCCGCATACGCCCTTGCCGCCGCACGGCGCCTCGGGCGCGCAGCCCGCCGCGCGCAGCACCTCAAGCAGAGTCTGCCCCGCAGGAGCCTCGATCGTTCGCCCGAGCTCCGGCAGCGTAACCTTATAATTCATCCCAAAAGCACCGCCTTTTCTTTTGTTATCATAGCGGATGACGTGTTTTGAATCAAGTACGGAATGCGCGATCTTTGAAAATATGAATGTCTAACAAATTTTCCTGTTGATTTTTGTCGCTTCCGACGGATTGCAAAATTCGCACATAGGCGCTATACTTGTATATACAGGTAGTCCATATACTTGCTGCCCTTCCGGCAGCCGTGAACAGAGAGGTGTTTTGACACAATGATCATCATTGGTGAAAAAATCAACGGCGCGATCCCTTCCATCAAGCAGGCGATCGCGGACCACAACGAAGCGCTGATCAAGGAACGCACCATCGCCCAGACCGAGGCTGGCGCAAACTTCCTCGACTGTGCGCCGTCCACCGCGACGGAGATCGAGTATGAGACCATGTGCTGGCTGATCGATCTGATGCAGTCCGTCTCCGAGACGCCGCTGTGCATCGACAGCCCGAACGCACACCTGCTCGCCCGCATCCTGAACGAAGGTCGCGTCGCAAGACCCGGCATGGTCAATTCCGTCAACGAAGAGGGCGACAAGTGCGAGACCATCTTCCCGCTCATCGCCGGGACCGACTGGAACGTCATCGGTCTGACCTGCGACCAGGGCGGCATTCCCTACGAGAGCCAGAAGAAGATCGACATCGCGAAGCGTATCATCGACAAGGCAGACCATTACGGCGTCGCGCTGAAGAACCTGCACATCGACCCCTGCGTCATGGCGCTGGCGACGCTTCCCAACGCGATGGAGGACTTCCAGACCTGCATCCGCGGCATCCATGAGTACGCGCCCGAGGTCAAGGTGACCGGCGCCATCTCCAACATCTCCTTCAATATGCCCGCCCGGAAGTACATCAACACGAACTGCATGGCATACGCGCTGGAGGCGGGACTCGACTCCGCCATCCTCGACCCGTGCAGCATCGACATGATGAGCACCATCTACGCCTGCGAGGCTCTGACTTGCAAGGACAAGTCTGGACGCAAGTACAACCGTGCCTACCGTCAGGGCAAGATCGGCGCTCCCAAGAAATAATCCCATCCCAACATCCCATCGTGTTCCCAACGTTCCCAAACGTTTTGTACATTCGAACAACCAACACCACCAACCGGTTCCCAAGCCAACCACAACACAAGCACTTGCATAGGGGGTAATTACAAATGGTAGATTTTGATGCATTGGCAGAAGCCATGGGCGATCTCGACGAAGACACCATGACGGAAATGCTGAACGAGGTCATGGCAGACGGCGGCTCCCAGGCGCAGTCTGCGATGGACGCCTGCCAGAAGGGCATGGACATCGTCGGTCAGCGCTTTGAAAGCGGCGAGTATTTCGTCGGCGACCTCATCTACGCCGGCGAGCTCATGACCACGGCGGTCGGTATGCTCAAGGATGCGCTCGTCACCGGTGACGGCGGCAGCGGCAGCAAGACAAAGATGCTGCTGTGCACCGTCAAGGACGACCTGCACGACATCGGCAAGAACATCGTCCGTTCCATGCTGGAGGCAGCCGGCTTCGAGGTCATCGATCTCGGCATCGACGTCCCGGCGGAAAAGGTCGTGGAGACCGTCAAGGCGGAGAACATCAAGATTGTCGCGCTCAGCGGCGTTCTGACGCTCGCGATCGACTCGATGAAGAAGACGGTCGACGCGCTCAAGGCAGCCGGGCTCAACGATGTGAAGGTCATCATCGGCGGCGCGCCCGTCAGCGAAGAAGCCATGAAGATCACCGGCGCGGACGAGTGGGCGCACAGCCCGCAGAAGACCGTCTCCGTTTGTCAGGAATGGAGCAAGGCGGGCTGAGACCCTGTTCCGCCACAAACACAAAAATAGGAGGAGATTGCTTTGACTCCACAGGAATTGGAAAAATACCGACTGAAACTCATCCGCGACGCAAGCTCCATGCAGGTCAAGCCGGAGCGTGTCCCGCACGTTTCCTTCTTCGTAACATGGAAGATCCTCGACTCGCAGTATAAGCTCTCCGAGGCAATGAACGACTATTCCATCATGGAAAAGGTCGTCCGCCAGCATCAGGAGAAATACGGCTTCGACGCCATCTTTGAGTATGGCGGTCGAAACGCCATACGCATCCCCGCCGCGCTCGGCGGCACGAGCTACATCGTCAACGACGAAGCCGGGACCGTCAGCTATCTCGACAAGGCGCTTGCCGAGCGCGAGGAGCTGGACGAGCTGATCGCCGACCCGAAGAAATTCTTCTGGGAGAAGGGCATGGCAAAGAAGTATCCCTGCTGGGCGGACGGCACCGTCAAGGTCAGCGACGTTCAGAAAGCTGTTGACGAGCAGATGGCGTTCATCAAGTACCACATGGGGATCACAAAGCTGATGAAGGACGAGTACGGCGTTCCGCTGTTCACCTGCCCGACCAACGGCTTCACCTACTGCGGTCTTGACTTTCTGTTCAACACCATCCGCGGCATCCGCGGGCTTTCTCTGGATATGCGCAAGGATCCCGCCAAGGTCGAGGCAGCCATTGACGCGCTCAATGAGCTCTACTTCAACCCCGGTCTCGAGGCGCTGCGCAAATCCGCCGGTCCGAACCCGGACTACTGCTTTGACTATGATATCACCATGCTCTGCCACACGATCCTCAATCCGAAGCAGTTTGAGCGCTTCCTCTGGCCGAACCTGAAGGCAGTGCTCGATCTTCTGGCAGAGAAGAAGCTGACGGTGCGTCTGTTCTTCGAGGGCAGCAGCAGCCGCTTCTGGGACTATCTGAAGGATTATCCCAAGGGCATCATCACCATGCATCCGGAGCAGGACGATGTGTTCGAGCTCCGCAAGCAGCTTCCGAACTGTGCCATCCTCGGCGGTATGCCCGTGAGCCTCCTCGGCAACGGCACCGCGAAGGAATGCGTGGATTACACCAAGCGTCTGTGCGACGAGCTTGGTCATGACGGCGGTTTCATCCTCTGCCAGGACAAGATGGTCTCGTTCCGCAACGATGCAAAGCCTGAAAATGTAAAAGCGGTCTGTGATTTTGTCCGGGAATACCGACCTTAATAAATCAAAAAGAAAGGATCTGAAAGTGCTATGGAAGAACAAAAGGTCGACCTGACAAAGTATCCGGAAGGCTTGCAGTATCTGGCGAAGGAGCTGAATCTGCCGATCCCCCCGGAAGCGACCGCGCAGCGCGAGGCGTTTGTGATGAACCTCATCTCGACGCTGGTGCGCCAGTGACCCCGAAGCATTCATACACACTTTGACGTAATGAGAGAAAGGAAGAAAAACATGAGTGAATTAAAGCCTCAAGGTCTGAAGAAGAGCCAGATCCTGCTTTATGGCTTCTTCGGTATGTTCCTGAACACCTTCTATCTGATGTTCCTGGCATACAACCGCCTCTTTTATCTAACCAATGTTCTACAGCTCAGCACGCAGATCTCCGCCGTCGTGAATACGCTCTCCGTCTGGGGCAACGTTGTCACGATGCTCCTGGCTGGCGCCATCATTGAAAAGTTCACCTTCAAATCCGGCAAATTCCGCACCTGGACGGTCATCGGCGGCATCGTCGTCGGCATCACGTTCACGCTGCTGTTTGCAAACTTCGGTCTCTCCCAGGGCGTAGCCGGCGCACTGTTCGTCGTGATGTTCGTCATCCAGTCCATCGGCTACAACACCCTCTGGGTCGCAGAGCGCTCCCTGGTCGGTCCTATGAGCACGACTGCCGCTGACGCCAACAGCCTCGCGATGGTCGCCCAGCAGGGCAGCACCCTCGGCGGTCTGATCTATGGCGTCGTCAACCCCTTCATCATGAAGGCTGTCGGCGACAGCTACACCTGGACCGCGCTGGTCTACGGTCTGTTCATCGTAGTCGGCACGATCGGTATGTTCTCGCTGACCAGAAACTTCGACAACGGCTCCGAGCCTGTCGTCGCCGCGCAGAAGAAGGAAAAGGTCAAGGGCGGCTTCCTGAAGGCAATGACCGGTCCCACGATCCCGTTCTTCTTCGCCATGATCCTCAACAATATGCACATAGGCTTCTTTATGACGCTGCTGGCATACTTCACCCAGTACGTCCTTCAGGATCCCGTCATCCTCAGCACCGCAGTCACCGCGGGCTCCGTCGCCGGTCTGATCGGCGCATGGCTCAGCAAGATCATCTGCGATAAGATGGGCAAGAAGCGCGCATTTGTCTACTTCTCCATCCTCACCGGCATCCTCTATATGCTGATCGCATTCATCGGTCGCACCTCCATTCCGTTCCTCATCCTGCGTGTCGCCATCGGCTGCTTCAGCGTTGTCGGCGGTATGCTGATCCCGGTCTTCGCAAACGACATTGCGGACTACAATCTGATGAAGTACGGCACCGACAACCGTGCCATGATCCAGTCGATCTCCGGCACGACCATCCGCTTCGGTTCCGCCCTGTCCGCGACCGTCTGCTCCTTCGCACTGGTTGCGATCGGCTATGACGCAACGGTCCAGATCACCGAAAAGATGATCAATTCCATCACCTACCTCATGGCGTTCGCGCCCGCAGCGGTCTGCGTCCTCTCCGCTCTGATCTTCATCTTCTATCACATCGATGAGAAGGAGCTCGACGCCTGGAGAGCCGAGCGTGCCGCTCAGAAGGCAGCCAAGAACGCATAACACGTTCTGCTGACCCGCAAAAATCGAACCGGCAGCGGTGCAGTTCCCCTGTACCGCTGCCGCAGCGGTAAAATCGCCGTATTTTAGGAGGATCGATTCCATGGCGGCACAGAAGAAAACAATCAGCAAGCTGTTTTCCTACGGCTACGGTCTCGGTGAGTTCGGCTTCACCTTTTTCAACTTCCTTGTCGCGTATTACCTTATGTACTATCTGACGGACGTGCTGTGCCTGCCGATGCTGACTGCCGCGGCGATCTATTCTGCCGTGCAGTGGGTCGAGGTAGCGACCATGCTCGCTTCCGGCATCGTGATCGATAAGGCGCAGCTCAAGGGCGGCAAATACCGTCCATGGATCATCATGGGC
>CAKTVN010000035.1 GCA_934623545.1 uncultured Oscillospiraceae bacterium | reverse complement strand
GTATAAGATCGAAATTGGCAGCGCGACTGCGGACGGTGCGACGGTCTCCGTCGGTACCGATCCGGTCCTGCGCGCAAGACTGAAGGTGTACGATCCGAATGCGACCGGCACGGACAAGTATAAGGATTATTCTGGCACTGTGACCTACGCATGGACCCACAGCAAGAACGACACCAACGCCAAGCTGAGCAAGACGACCGATCAGACGAGCGGCGAGTCCACTGTGACGCTGGAGACCAAGGCGGCGGACAACGTCAACGGCAGCACGATCATCGTCACGGTCACTGCGAAGATCAGCGGCAATGACACGAATGCTGTGGCTACTCGCAGCTTCAACCTCCAGCCCGCCAACGCCAAGGACATCAACTATACGTCCTCGACCTCCGGCGTGGTCTTCTCTGAGAGCGATTTCTACAACGCCGTTCAGGAAGCGACCGGCGGCGCCAAGACGAGCAGCGGCTACTACTATCAGGGCGAAGCGCTGACCTACGTCCGCTTCGGCAACCCGACCGGCGGCACGCTGTATACCAGCAGCACCAGCAGCACGCAGGTCAGCTCCAGCAACTGCTACTACGACTACAGGTCCTCCTATACCGGCATTGATCTGGACGCGGTCTGCTTCGTCCCGAACAACACCGCCAACTACCATGTGGTGACCTACGCCGCATATAACGCCAACGGCGTCATCGCCTGCGGCACGGTCAACGTCGGCGCGACCGGCGCGGACATCGAGTACAGCACCAGCGCAGGTCAGTCCGTCCGCTTCGACGAGGACGACTTCCAGAAGTTCTTCGCAGAGGCGTACAACAGAGGCTCGCTGTCCTGCGTCCGCTTCGACACGACCTATGACAAGAACCTGAACACCAGAACCTACGGCTATCTCTACGAGTCCAGCGACTCCAAGGCGGATACCGTCAGCAGCAAGACCGACTACTACTACGAAGCCAGCAGCCGCCAGAGTGATCTGGATGCCATCGTCTTCACGGCGGGCAGCCGCACCTCCAAGTACACGATCACCATCCCCTTCACCGCTTACGGCACCAAGTACGCGGGCGGCACGGCTTCCGTCAACGGCAACGTGGTCATCACGGTCAATGACGGCAGAGTCGTCTCCGTCTACTCCATCGGCACGAGCTTCAAGGGCGACATCTACAAGGCGATGATCCCCGAGAACTACACCGAGCGCGACGTCAGCAACTACTGGGTCCTGTTCGACGACGTGACCAACGGCAAGCTGTTCTATAACTACAACGGCATCGCTTCGGCGAAGGAAGTCACCACCAAGACGGTCTTCTACTTCAGCGCCGGCAGAAACGAGCTTGGTCTTGAGGAGGTCTACTTCGTGCCCTCCGCAGGCGCGCAGACCGCAAAGGTCACCTATACGATCTACAGCGGCAACAACACCAAGATCGAGAGCGGCTCGATCAACTTCAACGTCATCCAGCAGACCAAGTCCAACTACTTTAACGACGTCACCGAGTCCAACACCGGCAAGTGGTCCGCAAACGCGGTGGACTTCATGTCCTACAACGAGCTGGTCACCGGCACCGGCACCAAGGCGTTCAGCCCGAACCAGACCATGACCCGCGCGATGCTGGTCACCATCCTGTACCGCATCGAGGGCAAGCCCTCTGTCAACGTTTCGAACCCCTTCAATGATGTGAAGAACGGCACGTACTACTATGACGCGGTCCTGTGGGCGTATAAGAACGACATCGTTTCCGGCGTCTCCAAGACGAGCTTCAACCCGAGCGGCGCTGTGACCCGCGAGCAGATCGCGGCGATCCTGTACCGCTACGCGGGCAAGCCCAGAACGACCGGCACGCTGAGCGGCTATACCGACCGCACGCAGGTCAGCTCCTACGCCGAGACCGCGATGGCGTGGGCTGTCAAGAACGGCATCATCACCGGCAAGAGCGCGACCAAGCTTGACCCGACCGGCAAGGCGACCCGCGCCGAGGTCGCAGTCATGCTGCACCGCTATCTGACCAAGTGACAGGCAGCTGAAATAGCATAAAGAAGTGAAAAGCTCCCGCCGTCCGCAAGGATGGCGGGAGCTTTGCGCCCCCCCCGGGCGGGGCTTTTGTCACCCCCGGAGGGGTGACGAGCCCCACGCCCTTCGGGCGCCGCCCCTCCGGGTGGGACTGTCGCTCAGTCGTCACCGAGCGCCTGCTGGAGCGTCGCGAGCGCCTTTTTCTCGATGCGCGAAATGTAGGAGCGCGAGATGCCGAGCGCGGCGGCGATCTCGCGCTGCGTTTTCGGCGTGCGGTCGCCGAGCCCGTAGCGCAGGATGAGGACGGTCTTCTCCCGCGGCGTGAGCACGCGGTCCATGATCTCATAGAGCTTGCCATGCATCTCGCGGGTGCTGAGATCCTCAAAAAGGTCCTCCTCCGAGCAGATCGTGTCCATCAGCGACAACGCGTTGCCGTCGCGCCCGGTCTCGATGTACTCGGACAGAGAGACGTCCTGCGCGCCCTTCTTGAGCGAGCGGAAATACATCAGGATCTCATTTTCTACACATCTGGCGGCGTAGGTCGCAAGGCGCGCGCCCTTGCTCGCATCAAAGGTCGAGATGCCCTTGATCAGCCCGATCGTGCCGATCGAGATCAGGTCCTCCTGATCGGCGGTTTGTGTGTAGTATTTTTTCATGATGTGCGCCACGAGGCGGAGGTTGCGCTCGATGAGGACGTTCCGCGCCGCGAGATCGCCCTGCGCGGCGAGCGCGAGATAATGCCGCTCCTCGGCGGCGGTGAGCGGCTTTGGAAACGACCCGCCTGAGCCAGACAGCCGCAGAGAGCAGAGCATACTGCTGAAAACCAGCCAGACTGCTGCGGAAAACATATGTGCATCGCTCCTTTCCGGCGGTGGTCCGCCGTGGGTTCCTGAAATACTCTATTCCGCGGCGGCACGTCCAGATTCCGCTTTTCGGGAAGCGGGGCGTTCAGAAAATGCGTCTTTACATCTGCGGGGCATTGCGGTATAATATGCTTGGAATTCTAGAAATTACAGAAAATAGCAGCCCAAAAAGGGCGCTGAAGCGAGATGCGACGATACAAAGCAAACATTTGGAGGCTGAAATTTAGTGGATTCCAGGAGGAAATACGGTATGAAGTCCAAGGTCTATTTCACAAGAACGATCACACCGGAGCGCGTGTTGGAGATGCTGCGGGTGCTGGATGCGCCGCTGAGTGGCAAGGTCGCGGCAAAGGTCCATTCCGGTGAAGAGGGCAATCAGAACTATCTGCACCCGGAATTTTGGAAGCCGGTCATTGACGCGGTCGGCGCGACCGTTGTAGAGTGCAACACGGCGTATGCCGGCGCACGAAATACGACGCAGAAGCATCAAAAGCTGCTGAGCGCGCACGGCTGGACGAAGTGCTTCCCGGTCGATCTGCTCGACGCAGAGGGTCCGGATCTGAGCCTCAGCATCCCGGACGGGCTGGCGCTGAAGGAAAACCGCGTCGGCAAGGACCTTCAGAATTATGACTCTCTGTTGGTGCTTTCCCACTTCAAGGGGCACCCGATGGGCGGCTACGGCGGCGCGCTGAAGCAGCTGTCGATCGGCTGTGCGTCGTCTGCGGGCAAGTGCCTGATCCATTCCGCCGGTGCGACCGACGATCAGAGCAAGATCTGGAGCAGCGCCGCGCCGCAGGATACCTTCTGCGAGGCGATGGCGGATGCGGCGGGCTCCGTTGTGCGGATGTTCGCGGGAAAGGCTGCGTTCCTGAACGTTATGGCGAACCTCTCGGTCGACTGCGACTGCTGCGCGGTCGCGGAGGACCCCTGCATGAAGGACATCGGCATTCTCGCGTCGCTGGACCCGGTCGCGGTCGATCAGGCGTGCATCGATCTGATCTACGCCTCCGATGACCCCGGCAAGGCGCACTTTATAGAGCGCGTGGAGAGCCGCCACGGCGTACACACCCTCGAGACTGCCGCGAAGATCGGCTTCGGCAGCAGAGAATATGAGCTCATTGAGCTGGACTGAAAATGAAAGCGCCGCCCAAAAGGGCGGTGCTTTTCGTCACCCCGAAGGGGGGACACCTGATCTGTGCCGCAGGCACAGGGGCTGCCGCACCCGGAGGACACAGGACACTCCTGCCTATTTGTACAGACTTGTAGGGGCGGACGCCTTATACGCCTTATAAGATTGGAAATGTTTCGAATTTCATACGTCAAATATTCAACGGGCGCTAACATAACGACACGCACGCTATACCGTGCGCTCAGGGAACCCGATTTGACGGTCGCCCGAAGGGCGTTCGGACTACGGACAGTGTAATGATAACACGCAGAATGTAACGACTTGTTTTTCCGCGCGTAAGCGCTATTTCGCGTCCCCGGCGCCTCTTTTTTGCATACTTTTTTCTGGCAAGACAGAAAAAAGTATGCCCGCGGAGCGACAGTTGCGGTGTCGCCGTAAAAAATAGCACAGCGGTGCAATCGCAGAAGTGTACCGTGCCTGACGGCGCGGCGGGCGGACAGCACCCGCAAGGGGTGTGCCGCATCCGTAGCGCTCCTTTGTCGCTGACGGCTGCGCAAAGTCGTCCGCCCCTACGGACCATCGGTGAAACGTCGGTGTCGCCGAAGACATCCCGCGTCCTTTGGGCGCGGAAGGCTCTCTTGAAAAAATGCCTCCGTTGTATTATAATTAGAATCACGAAACGGAGGCGAACGCCATGATCTATCTTGACAACGCGGCGACGACGCTGCAAAAGCCGTCGTGCGTCTTGGACGCGGTGATGGACGCCATGCGGCATTTCGGCAACTGCGGGCGCGGCGTGCATGAGGGCAGCCTTGCTGCCGGACGCGGCATTTTCGCCGCGCGCGAGGCGCTCGCGGCGCTGTTCGGCTTTGACGCGCCGGAGCGCGTTGTGCTCACCGCGAACTCGACCGAGGCGCTGAACATCGCGCTGTTCGGGCTTCTGGGACCAGGGGATCATGCGATCTCGACCGATCTGGAGCACAATTCCGTCCTGCGTCCGCTCTACCGCCTGCGCGAGGCGGGGATGGGGCTTGACTTCGTGCGTGCCGACCGGCTCGGAAACCCGGACTACGGCGATTTTGAGCGTCTGCTCCGCCCGAACACCCGCGCGATCGTCTGTACGCACGCCTCCAATCTGACCGGGACGGTGCTGGACATTGAAAAAATCGGCACGTTTGCGCACGCGCACGGGCTGCTGTGCATCGTTGATGCGTCGCAGACCGCCGGTGCGATCCCGATCGACATGGGAAATCTCCCGGTGGACGTGCTCTGCTTCACGGGGCACAAGAGCCTGATGGGTCCGCAGGGAACCGGCGGGCTTCTGGTGCGGCGGGGTGTGGAAATTCGTCCGTTCAAGACCGGCGGCACCGGTGTGCAGACCTATCTGGAGCATCAGCCGGAGGAATATCCGACACGGCTGGAGGCGGGGACACTCAACGGGCACGGCATCGCGGGGCTGCGCGCTGCCGCGGAGTGGCTCCGCGAGACCGGCGTTACGCGCGTCCACGCGCACGAGGACGCGCTGGCGCGGCAGTTTTATGAGGGGGTGCGGAAAATTCCCGGCGTGAAGGTCTACGGCGACTTTTCCCAGCCGCTGCGCGCGCCGATCGTAACGCTCAACATCCGCGATTACGACTCCGGCGAGGTGTCCGACTGGCTCGCGCAGGACTACGGCATCGCCACGCGCTCCGGCGCGCACTGTGCACCGAGAATGCACCGCGCACTCGCAACCGAGCGTCAGGGCGCGGTGCGCTTCAGCTTTGGATGGTTCAATACGCGAGAGGAGACCGACGCGGCGATCTGCGCCGTGCGGGAGCTGGCGGAAACATGAGAGAAAAGACGAAAAAGCTGTTTGTGACCTTCCACACGACTGCCGCCTCGATGGCGATGGAAAAGCACTGCCGCAGCGCCGGGATCGAGGGGCGGCTCATGCCGGTCCCGCGCGCGCTGACGGCGGACTGCGGCATTGCGTGGTGCGCTCCGCCGGAATGCAGGGCGGAGATCGAGGCGCTGCTCGCAGAGCGGAGACTGGAATATGAGTCGGTCTGTGAAATTTTGATATAGTCGAACAAAATCGCCGGAAGCCTGTGACTTCCGGCGATTTTTGGAGTTGTTTACTATATAAAATCACGAAAATCTGAAAAAATCCGGTAAATTGATTGCGCAAAGCCTACAAAAACACTATAATAAAAACAGGTGAAGGACGGTGGCGCTCTGCGCCGAGAACAGCGCTTGTGCTGTGACGGAGATCCCGAATTTTCAGGGTGTAGGCTTCAAACTGAAAACGTGACCGGCAGCGAGAAAAGAGCCGCTGCCCGGGCGCGTTGGCAGTTTTGAGATACACCCCACCAAGGAGAAATGACATCATGGCTGTATTCTTTGTCAACGGCCGCGAGGTCGAGGCGGTCAAAAATCAGACGCTGCTGCGCTTTCTGCGTGACGAGCTCCGCCTGACCTCCGTCAAGGACGGCTGCTCAGAGGGCGCGTGCGGCGCCTGCACCGTGCTGATCGACGGCGAGCCCTGCCGCGCCTGCACGCCCCGCACGGATTCTTTGACCGGGCGGCAGATCGTGACCGTCGAGGGCTTGAGCGACTGGGAAAAGGAGCTCTATACGTTCTGCTACGGCGAAGCCGGCGCGGTCCAGTGCGGCTTCTGCATCCCGGGAATGGTGCTTTGCACCAAGGCGCTGCTCGACAAAAACCCCGACCCGACGGAGCAGGACATCCGAAATGCCCTGCGCAACAATTACTGCCGCTGCACCGGCTACGTGAAAATCTTTGAAGCCGTCCGTCTGGCGGCGAAATATAAAAAGCTCGGCGCGGTCCCGAAGCCCAGCGAAAGCGACTGGAAGCTCGGCTCCAGCGTCCAACGGCTCGACGTCGCGGAGAAGGTCCAGGGCTATGGCAAATACCCAGACGACTGGTATCTCGACGGAATGTGCTACGCCTCCGCCGTGCGCAGCAAGCATCCGCGCGCGCGTGTGCTGGCGATCGATGCGTCGAAGGCAAAGGCGCTTCCCGGCGTCGTCGCCGTGCTGACGGCGGAGGACATTCCGGGCGAGAATAAGGTCGGGCATATCAAGCATGATCAGTATACGCTGATCCCGGTCGGAGGGCTGACGCACTATCTGGGCGACGCGATCTGTCTGGTCGTCGCGGAGGATGCGCAGACGCTGGAAAAGGCAAAGAAGCTGGTCAAGGTCGACTATGAGGTCCTGCCTGCGGTACATAGCCCCTTTGAGGCAGCCGCGCCGGACGCGCCGCTCGTCTTTGACGAGGAGAGCAGCAACGTACAGGCGTACAAGCACGTCTCGCGCGGCGATGCCGCCGGGGCGATCGCAAAGGCGCCGCACGTCATCACGCGCCACTTTGAATCGCCGTGGACCGAACACGCCTTTTTGGAGCCGGAGTGCGCCGTCGCATACATTGACGGCGACGGGGACGTGATGATCCTCTCCACCGACCAGTCCTCGCACACGACGCTGCACGAATGCACGTTGATGCTCGGCAGCAAGAAGGTCAAGGTCGAAAACCAGCTCGTCGGCGGCGGCTTCGGCGGCAAAGAGGATATGTCCGTCCAGCATCATGCCGCCCTCGCGGCGTACTGCACGCGCCGCCCGGTGAAGGTCAAATTCTCCCGCGCGGAGTCGCTGCTCGTGCATCCGAAGCGCCACCCGTTCTGGATGGATTTCACGATGGGCTGCGACGAGGACGGGAAGATCCTGGGCGTCAAGGCAAAGGTCGTGTCCGACACGGGCGCGTTCGCGTCCCTCGGCGGACCGGTCCTGGAGCGCGCGTGTACGCACGCGGCAGGACCCTATGCCTATGAGAATTTCGAGATCGAGGGCACCGCGTATTATACGAACAATCCGCCCGCGGGCGCGTTCCGCGGCTTCGGCGTGACGCAGACCTGCTTTGCGGTCGAGTCCATGCTGAACGAAATGGCGGACATCATCGGCATCTCTCCGTGGGAGATCCGCTACCGCAACGCCATCCGTCCCGGCGGCGTGCTGCCGAACGGGCAGATCGTCGGCGCGGAGACAGGTCTTGTGGAGACGCTCGATGCTGTCAAGGAGGAATATGAGGCAGCCGTCCGTGCCGGGAAGCCTGTCGGGCTTGCCTGCGCGATGAAGAACGCGGGCGTCGGCGTCGGTCTTCCCGACTGGGGGCGTTGCAAGCTGATCGTTCAGGACGACGAAAAGCTGCACATTTACGCCGGCGCGTCCTGCATCGGGCAGGGCGTCGGGACCGTGCTGGTGCAGATGGTCGTGACCAACACGCCGCTGAAGCGTGACCAGATCGTCTACGAGCGCTCCAACACCTGGATCGCGCCTGATTCCGGCGACACCTCCGGCTCGCGCCAGACGCTCGTCACCGGTGAGGCGTGCCGCCGCGCGTGTGAAAAATTCTGCGAAGCCTATACCGGCGACATGAAGGCGCTGATCGGGCAGGAGTTCTACGGCGAGTATCTCGCCAAGACAGACAAGCTCGGCGCGGAGGTCCCGAACCCCGTGTCGCACGTCGCCTACGGCTATGCGACGCAGGTCTGCATTCTGAACAAAAAGACCGGAAAGGTCGAAAAAATGATCGCTGCGCACGACGTCGGCAAGGCGGTCAACCCGCGCTCGTGCGAGGGGCAGATCGAGGGCGGCGTCGTCATGAGCATGGGCTACGCGCTGACGGAGCAGTATCCCATCGACGAAAACTGCAAGCCCATCGAGCAATACGGCAAGCTGGGGCTCTTCCGTGCGCATGAGATCCCGGAGATCGAGGCGATCGTCGTCGATAAGCCCGGTCTGAACGTGGCGTGCGGCGCGATCGGCATCGGAGAGATCACCTCCATCCCGACCGCACCCGCCATCGCGGACGCCTATTACCGGCTTGACGGCGTGCGGCGCAAGAAACTGCCGCTTGCCGGGACGCCGTATGAAAGAAAGGGGTGAGGCAGATGCTGAAAAAGCTTTCCAGGAAAACCGCCTACGTCGCCTGTAACGGCGGCTGCCGCGCCACCGCAGAATGCGGCTACGGCTGCGTTGCCTGCGGCGTGTGCGTGAGCGTATGCCCCTTTGAGGCGATCGAGATCAATTCCGTCGGCGTCGCCGAGGTCGACCCGGCGAAGTGCATCGGCTGCGGCAAATGCACGCGCGAATGTCCGCGCGAGGTCATCCGGCTGCATGACCGGCTCTGCCCGATCGTCGTCGCCTGCTCGAACGAAGCGCCCGGCAAGGACGCGAGAAAGCAGTGCGAGGTCAGCTGCATCGCCTGCGGCATCTGCGCAAAAGCCTGCCCCTCCGGCGCGGCGAGCGTGCGGGACGATCTCTCCCGCATTGACGAGACGATCTGCCTGAGCTGCGGGCAGTGTCTGGTCAAATGCCCGCGCGGCGCGATCCGCGACCTTCGGGGCATCCTTCAGAAATAATGTGCTGCGTCTCCGCGCCCCGGCTTCACCGCGGCGCGGAGCCTCTCTTTGCGGTTGCATTTTTCGTCCCGTTCGGGTAAAATGAGCATATGCTTCAGGGAAAACTCAGGAAAGGAGCTGGAAGGAATGAAGCATTCCGAGCCGGTTCTCGTTGTACTGGCTGCCGGTATGGGCAGCCGCTTCGGCGGCATGAAGCAGATGACGCCGGTGGACAGCGAGGGCTGCTTTATCATCGACTATTCCCTCTACGACGCCTATCGCGCGGGCTTCCGCCGCGTGGCGTTCGTCATCAAGCATGAGATCGAGACACATTTCCGCGAGACCATCGGGCGTCAGGCGGAGCGCCTGTTCAAGGTAGACTATGTCTTTCAGGAGCTGGACTGCCTCCCGGCGGGCTACAGCGTCCCGGCGGGGCGCGTCAAGCCCTGGGGGACTGCGCACGCCGTGGGCTGCTGCCGGGGCGTGGTCGACGCGCCGTTTGCCGTCATCAACTCCGACGACTTCTATGGGCGCGGCGCGTATGAATCCATTTACCGCTTCCTGACGGAAAATCAGGACGGACACACCTATTGTATGGAGGGCTATCATCTGCGCAACACGCTCACGGACTTCGGCTCCGTTGCGCGCGGCATCTGCGAAGAGCGGGACGGCTATCTCACCCGCGTCACCGAGCGCACGAAAATTTTTAAGCGCGGAGACGACGCCGCCTATACGGAGGACGGCGAGACCTTCGTCCCCATTTCGGGCGATACGCTCGTCTCCATGAATTTCTTCGGCTTCACGCCGCGCTTTCTGGATGTGTTCTGGGAGCAGTTCCCGGCATTTCTGGATGAAAAGCTTTCGGTAAATCCGGAAAAGTGCGAAATTTATCTGCCCTCGGTCGTCAGCGCGGAGCTTCAGTCCGGAAGCGCGCGCGTGCGGCTGCTGCCGTGCCATGAGATCTGGCACGGCGTGACGTATCACGACGATCTGCCGTCGGTCGTCAGTGCCCTTGCCGAGCTGCGCCGGAAGGGCGTCTATCCCGAGCGCCTGCGCGGCTGAGATTCTCCGCGCCTCCTCCTGTTTTTAACACCAAATTAACGCAGTTCCGCAGTATAATTCTGATGGTGAAAAACGCCGCAGAAGTGGCGAGAGTGGTGCTGATGTCCGGTCAGCGAAGGTCTCTGGACACGAACTGCTCTTAGATAACAGGAGGAAAATGGAATGTTTTTGATCAATCCCAATATGATCGAAGTCGACATCGGCACAGCCGGTCTGATCGTACTGCTCGGCATGGCGGTCGTTTTCTTTGGACTGATCCTCTTGATGTGGGTCACGCAGATCTCCGGCAAGATCATGTCGGCGAAGGAAAAGAAAGCCGCTGCCGCACAGCCTGCGGCGCCCGCAGCTGCCGCTCCGGCAGTGGAAAAGACGCCTGCTCCCGGTGCCGCCGGTGAGCTGAAGATCTACGATGTCCCGCCGAAGACGGCGGCGATCCTGATGGCGATCGTGGCGCACAAGACGGGGAAGCCCCTCAACGAGCTGCGCTTCCGCTCCATCCGCGAGATCAAGTAAGCAAATGCTGCGCCGCCCCTGCGAATGCAGAGGCGGCGCTTTGCGCAGAAACTTTTCGATTGGAAAGGAAATTTTTCCTTCGGCGAAAAAAGGACTTGCATTTTGAATCAGAATCTGCTAAAATAGTAAAGCCGATGGGGGTATAGCTCAGCTGGGAGCGCAAGGCTAACGGTAACGCACCCCTCTTTTCCCTAGTTCTTAAAATTTCATATTTGCTTCTCGACCTGACCCATTTGGAAATATCTGGGGGTATAGCTCAGCTGGGAG
>CAKTVN010000034.1 GCA_934623545.1 uncultured Oscillospiraceae bacterium | reverse complement strand
AAATCCCCCTTTGGTATTCTTTCTTTCGACCGTCAACGGCGCTTTCTTTCTCATGCGAGAAAGAAAGCGGGGTTGAAAAGCCTCCCGCGTCCTTTGGACGCAGCTACTCCCGCGCCTCCGGCGCGGCGGGCGGACAGCACCCGCAAGGGGTGTGCCGCATCCGTAGCGCGCCTTCGGCGCTGACGGCTGCGCGAGGTCGTCCGCCCCTACGTGTGCAAGAGGGTGTCACCCCTCCGGGGTGACGAAAATGCCGCCCTTGCGGGCGGCATTCAGAGCGAAAAATCCTTTTTGTCGAATTGCTCAAAGGACCCTGCCTTCGGGCGGCTCGGCACGCGCTTGAGCGGATCATAGCGGAACTTGCGGCAGCGGTGCGCGGCGGGGACGATGCCGTACTTCTGACAGATCATCGTTTCCTCGTCTACCTTCCCGGCAAACTGGCAATATGTACAGTAACGATCGATTTTCTTGCGGAACAGCATCCGGACACCGCCTTTCCTGAGCTGCGTCCATTATACACGCTTTTGCACCGGATTGCTAGACATCAATTTGCGGAATCTGAGGCAAATGCTCCCAGCGATGCCCCAAAGCGGCAGAAGCAGCGGAAGTGTGTTTGCGCCTCCGGCAGAGGAAAACGCCGGAAGCGCCGCATCGCGCACGGCGGGAAGCCGCGTGAGCGCCCAGGTGAGCAGCGCCGACAGAAGCCCGTGCAGCAGCTTGGCAGGCAGATACCGCCGAAGATCGAGCCCGCTCTCCGCAAGCAGCGACTGCGTCTGCGCCCATACGCCGAGCCCCGAAAAACCGAGCAGAAACGCGGCAAGCGGGAGACTTGCGCCGGCGGACTGCATCGCCGCCATGCCGTTGCTCAGCTCCAGCATCCCGACGAGCAGCACGCGCAGCGGCGCAGGTGTCCCATCCGGCAGCAGGCTCTGAAAAAAGGCAGAGCAGACGGAGAAGATCACGACGAACATACAGACCTGAAGCGCCGACGCGCCCGCGTTTCGGACGCTGGCGGTGAACGCCTGCGCAAAGCTCGCGCCGCCGGAGGAGCGATTCTCACCTTTTCGGCGCACCATAGGAAGCTTTGGTCCACGGAGCAGAACGCCGCATAGAAGCGCGCAGAAAATGTGAACGCCCCAGAGCAGAAAGCCTGCGGCGGCGCTCCCGAAAACGCCCGCTCCGGCGACGCCGACGATGAACGCGGGACCGGCATTGTTGCAAAAGAGCAGCAGTCGCTCCGCCTCATTCTTTGAAACCGCGCCAGACTCGTAAAGCCGCGCCGTGATCTGCGCTCCGGAAGGGTATCCTCCGAGAAAGCCGAGCACGAGCGCGGCAGCGCCCTCGCCCCGGATGTGAAACAGCGGCTGCATGAGACCGGAAAACAGCCGCGCGGGCAGCTGCGCGAGCGACAGCTCGGTCAGAAGCTCCGAGCAGACGAAAAACGGAAACAGCGACGGCAGAATGACGCGCCCGCAGAGCAGCAGCCCGCGCACGACCGCCGCGGATGAGACCTCCGGGAACAGCAGCAGCGCAGCCGCCGCTGCGCTCAGCATCAGAAGATATGCCGCCTCGCGGACGGCGGTACGGTCCTTCATCCAAACACCCCCATACAGCCTATGCCGCGCTGCGGCGCATTATGGCTGCGGACAAAGCCGCATTCCGGCTGCCGGGAAAACATAGAATGAAAGCAGCTGATAGAAAATGGGGTGATCCGATGCCGCTGGGGAGAGAGCTGCTGGAAAAGGCGTCGAGAAGGCTGGACCTTCCGTCCGACATTGCCGCGGGGCTTCCGCGCATGGAGCTGAACGGCTTCTGTGAGTGCAGTCTGGACTGCCATACGGGCATACTGGAATATGAGAAGCATGAGATCGTCGTAGCGCTGAACATCGGGACGGTGACCATCCGCGGAAGCGGACTGGAGCTCCGGCTCATGCAGCGCGACCGGCTGACCGTGACCGGGAAGATCGAGGCGATCTTATTTGCGGGAGGCGGGCGCTGATGTGGAGGCTGGTCTGGTTCTTTGCCGGCTGGTGCCGCATCCGGGTCACGGGCGCGTCGCCGCAGTGGATCCTCGGCGCGATGGCGAAGCGGCGCGTCGCGTTCCGGGATTTTCGGAAGACGGATGATTTTACGGCGGAGATGGTCATTTTGCGGCGCGATCTGCCGTTGGCGCACGTCGCGGCAAGGAAGGCGATGTGCGAGCTGGAGCTTCTGCGCTGCGGCGGCTTCGGCACGCTGTTCGAGGGACTGCGGAAAAGACCCTTTTTCCCCGCGGCGCTGCTGCTGGCGGCGCTTGCGGCGACGGCGTGTACGCGCTTCGTCTGGTTTTACGACGTAGAGGGCAACGACCGCGTTCCGGCGCAGAAAATTCTGCGCGAGCTTCAGCAGCTGGGCGTCGGCTTCGGGACCTTCGGTCCGTCCATCCAGCCGCAGCGGCTGAAGAACCATATGCTCTGCCGGATCCCGGAGCTTCAGTGGCTGACCGTGACGCAGAACGGCGGCTGCGCGGTGGTGACAGTGCGTGAGCGCCCGGTCGAGGAAGCCGTCGCCGACCGGAAGACGGCGCAGAACGTGCTCGCGGCGCGCGGCGGTGTGCTTACGCGCGTGTCCGTGCTGGAGGGAAGCTGCCTCTGCAAGATAGGAGACGTCGTACAGGAGGGGCAGCTGCTCGTCTCGGCGTACACGGACTGGGGCTATAAGACGCAGGTCTCCGGTGCGTTGGCGGAAATTTACGCCGCGACCAGCCGCAGAGCCTGCACCGTCCTGCCGGAGAAGGTGCTGCGCAAAAGCCCGAACGGACAGACACGCCGGAGCGTCAGTCTGGTGCTCGGAAGAAAACGGTGGAAACTTTTCGGAAACAGTGGATTTTCCGATGAGACCTGTGATAAAATGACAAAAACGTATCCGCTGACGCTCCCAGGGGGATATTCTCTTCCGGCGGCACTTGAAATCACGGTCCGGAGCGATTATGATACAGAGGAAGCGTCTCTGGATGCGGAGACGGTACAGCAGGTACTGGAGGAGATGACGCTCAAGCGTGCAAAGGCGGAGATGATCGCCGGGACGGTCGAGGAGGCGAGCTTTTCCATGAAGCACGAAAACGGCGCGTTCCGGCTGTACGCCTCGCTGCGATGCGAGGAAATGATCGCGCGCATGGTGCGTGCGGATATTTTTAAGGATGATGCCAATGCAGATTATTGAAAGAACCATCAATGCCGAGCGCGTGGAGCAGCTGATCGACGTGTTCGGCTCCTTCGACGAAAATCTCAAGCGGATCGAAGCGGCGTGCGCGGTGCGGATCACGAACCGGGGCAACGAGCTGAAGATCCAGGGCGAGGAGGAGGCGGCGGATCAGGGCGCGCGGGCGCTTGAGTCGCTGCTGGCGCTCGCGGCGAAGGGCGAGGAGATCGACGAGCAGAAGGTGCGCTACATCCTCTCGCTCGTCCGGACCGGGAACGAGGCGGAGGTCGCGAACATCGCGCGCGACGTCGTCTGCGTCAGCGCCAAGGGTCGCCCGATCAAGGCAAGGACCATCGGACAACAGAAATACCTCAAGGCGATCGAGAAAAATACGGTCACGATCGGTGTCGGTCCCGCCGGCACCGGAAAGACCTATCTCGCCGTCGCGGAGGCGGTCGCGGCATTCCGTGCCAAGAGCGTCAACCGCATCATTCTGACGCGTCCGGCGGTGGAAGCGGGGGAGCGGCTCGGCTTCCTGCCGGGCGACCTTCAGAACAAGGTCGACCCGTATCTGCGCCCGCTGTATGACGCATTATTTGATATGCTGGGCGCGGAGACGTATAACAAATATCTCGAGCGCGGCAATATCGAGGTCGCGCCCCTTGCCTATATGCGCGGGCGGACGCTGGATGACAGCTTCATCATTCTCGACGAGGCGCAGAACACGACGCGCGAGCAGATGAAGATGTTCCTGACGCGCCTCGGCTTCGGCTCGAAGATCGTCATCACAGGCGACGTCACGCAGATCGACCTGCCCGCCGACAAGGTCAGCGGACTGAAGGAGGCGGTGCGGGTGCTCGACGGCATTGAGGACATCGCCATCTGCCGCCTGACCGCGAGCGACGTCGTGCGCCACGCGCTGGTGCAGAAGATCGTCGCCGCCTACGACCAGTTTGAACAGAGCCGCGCGCCGTCCGCGCCGCGCAGCCATACGGAAAGAGGGAAGAATCATGCAGCACAGGATCGCCGTCACATTTGAAAAACCGGGCATCGGAAATCTTGCCGTTAAGGCGCACATCAAAAAGTGCATCAATGCCGCGCTGCGCTGCGAGGGCGTAAGCGTCCCGTGCGAGATCAACGTCTTTGTCTGCGGGGATGAGACCATCCGCGCCATCAACAAGGCGAGCCGCGAGATCGACCGCGCGACGGACGTGCTGTCGTTCCCGATGTTCGAGCTCACGCCCGGAAAGCTCCCGGAGAGCTGGGAGGAATATCAGGACCCCGGCACGGGACTCGTGCCGCTCGGAGACATGGCGATCTCGCTCGAGCGGGCGCAGGAGCAGGCAAAGCAGTTTGGGCACTCTGCGAAGCGGGAGGTCGGCTATCTGACGATCCACTCCATTTTGCATCTGCTGGGCTACGACCATATGGACGAGGGCGAGATGAAGCGCCAGATGCGCGCGAGAGAAGAAGCCATCCTCGCGGACATTGAGCTTTCGAGATAAGAGAGGGAACACATATGAAAAACAGATCTGCCATGATCACCATTGCCGGACGCCCGAACGTCGGCAAATCCACGCTGACCAACGCCATCGTCGGCGAAAAGATCACCATCGTCTCGCACAAGCCGCAGACGACGCGCAACCGTATCTGCGCCATTGTCAACCGCAAGGACTGCCAGCTGGTGTTCGTCGACACGCCGGGCTTTCACAAGCCGCGCACGAAGCTCGGAGACTACATGGTGAACGTCGTCAAAAGCTCAATCGCGGATGTGGATGCGGTGCTTCTGATGGTCGACCCGATCGCGAACGTCGGCATTCAGGAGAAGGAGCTGATCGCGCAGATCAAGGCGGCGGACGTGCCCTGCATTCTGGTCATCAACAAGATCGACACGGTCGAGAAGGAGTCGCTGCTGTCCGTCATCGCTGCCTATCAGGATGAGATGGACTTTGAGGCGGTCATCCCCATCAGCGCCAAATGGCACGATGGCGTAGCGGAGCTTTTGACCGAGTGCGAGAAATTTGCGGTCGAGGGTCCGCTCTTCTTCCCGGAGGATATGGTGACGGACCAGCCGGAAAAACAGGTCATGGCGGAGATCATCCGCGAAAAGCTGCTCTGGAATCTTGAACGCGAGATCCCGCACGGGACCGCGGTGGAGATCACAAAATTCTCGGAGCGGGACGACGGCATCATTGACATCGAGGCGACCATCTACTGCGAAAAGCCGAGCCACAAGGGGATCATCATCGGCAAGAACGGGCAGATGCTCAAGAAGATCAGCACAATGGCGCGCGCCGACTGTGAAAAGTTCATGGGAACGAAGGTCTTCCTTCAGACCTGGGTCAAGGTCAAGGAGAACTGGCGCGACAGCCAGTATCTGATCGGCAACTTCGGCTATACGAACGACCAGTGAGCGAAGGAAAGTATTCGGCATTTGTCGTTTTGGGGCTTGCATTGTCGCGCCCTTTTGGGTATAATATGACCATACAAAAGATCGGAGGTCATGATCATGGCTGCTAAAATTGAAAAAACCACCATCATCGGCGATGTTCTGGACATTGCGCCGCAGACCGCTCCGCTGTTCATGGCGATCGGGATGCACTGCCTCGGCTGCCCGTCGTCCCGCGGCGAGACCGTTGAGGAAGCCTGCATGGTACACGGCGTCGACGCCGACGCGTTCCTGGAGCAGGTCAACCGCTTCCTGGAAGCCAGCGAAGAAGCCGGGCTGTAAGAAAGCAGAACAAAACAGAATCCGAAAAGGGAGGCAGAAGCCTCCCTTGCGCTTGTCAAAGGACAAGCGCTCAAACGCGATCCGCTGCGCTGCCATCGCGTTTGAAAAGGCTGCACGATGCGGCGCGCATAAATTTTGCACTGTAGGTGCAAAATTTCCACACTTGCATCGTGTAGAGTGTTTTATCCGACGTACACGCCGCCGGATAAAACAAATCTGCATTTTATTCCGCCGTGCGCGGCGGAACTCTACGAGGTTTTTACAGTCTGAAAGGGAGGCGTTTGCCTCCCTTTTTTGGAGTCAGGAGTGAACATGAAGCTGCCAATTTCAAAGCGACTGCTGTGCTGCGCGGGGCTGGTCGAGCCCTGCGGCTGCGTTGCGGACATCGGGACCGATCACGGCTATCTCGGCATTTATTTGCTACAAAACAGACTTGCGGAGCACGTCATTGCGTGTGATCTGCGCCCGCTGCCGCTTCAGAAGGCGCGGGAAAACGCGGCGCTTTTTTCCGTCTCGGACAAAATGGAGTTCCGGCTGTCGGACGGGCTCGAAAGGCTCGCGCCGGGCGAGGCGGATACGATCGTCTGCGCCGGGATGGGCGGCGACCTGATCGTGCGCATCCTCTCCGTCTGCCCGTGGATCCGGGATGAAAGATATGCCCTCATCCTTCAGCCGCAGAGCGCAGGACAGGCGCTGCGTCTCTGGCTCGCGGAAAACGGCTTTGCCGTCTCGCGCGAGGAGCTGGTGCAGGACGGGGGCTTCCTCTACACGGTCCTGCGCGCCTGCTGGGACGGCACGGCGCGGACGCTCTCACCCGGGATGCAGTATGTGTCCGAGCGGCTCCTGATGGGCGGCAGCCCGCTTCTGGCGGTATATTTTACGCGCATCGAAAACGCTCTGCGCGCGACGGTTGACGGACTGCGCGGCGCGGAGCATCCGCGCCCAGAGCGCCTTGCCTATCATGAGGCAGCGCTGCGCGAGATCACAGAAATGAGGGAACGCTATGGTATCGGTACATGACATCCGCGCGGCGCTTTTTGAGGCGGCGCCGCAGTATATGAAGATGGACTGGGACAACGTCGGACTGATGTGCGGGCGCGCGGGGCAGAGGGTCACGCGCGTGATGGTCGCGCTGGATGCGTCCATGGATGTGCTTCAGGAGGCGAAGGCGTGCGGCTGCGAGCTGGTCGTGAGCCACCACCCGATGATCTTCGGCGGGACCAAAACGGTCACAGACGAGACGCCGACCGGAAATGCGCTCCTGTTCGCGATCGAAAACGGACTCGCGGTCATCAGTATGCACACAAATCTCGACTGCGCACCGGGCGGCGTCAACGACGTGCTGGCGCAAACGCTCGGGCTTGCGGACATCCGCGTCATGGAGCCCGCCGGTCATGACGCGCAGGGGAGAGCGTATGGACTCATCCGCGTGGGGACGGTCCCGATCATGACCCTCCCGACCTTTGCCGCGCACGTCAAGCAGGCGCTCGGCTGCGGGGGGCTTCGCTACGCCGACGGCGGACGCCCGGTGCGGAAGGTCGCGGTCGGCGGCGGGAGCTGCGGCAGCGAGATCGCGGCGGTGCTGGCGCACGGCTGCGACACGCTGGTCACGGCGGACCTCAAATATCACGAATTTGCCGACGCGCCGTATCTCGGGCTCAATCTCATCGACGCGGGGCATTTCCAGACGGAGGACCCGGTCTGCGCGCAGCTGAAAACGCTTCTGACGCAGGCGTATCCCGAGCTGACGGTCCTGCGGTCGCAAAATCACGGGGACAGGACGCATTTTCTGTAAAAACAGTTGATTTTCACCGGATACCTGTGATAAACTATCGAGAGAAAATAATCGAAGGGAAGATTCTTCATGTCCGGACATTCCAAGTGGCATAACATTCAGAAAACCAAGGGCGCGCAGGACGCGAAGCGCGCAGCCGCCTTTACCAAGATCTCCAAGGAAATGATCGTCGCGGTCAAAGAGGGCGGCGGCGTTGCGGATCCCACTTATAACTCCCGCCTTGCCACGGTCATCACCAAGGCAAAGGCTGCGAATATGCCGAACGACAACATCAAGCGCGTGCTGGAAAAGGCGGCAGCCGCCGGCTCCGGCGACGACTATGAATCCATCACCTACGAAGGACACGGTCCCGCTGGCGTCGCCGTCATCGTCGAGACCATGACCGACAACCGCAACCGCACCGCCGGCAATGTCCGCCATCACTTTGACAAGTTCGGCGGGAGCCTCGGCACCAACGGCTGCGTGAGCTGGTCGTTCGATAAGAAGGGCGTCATCGTCATCGACAACGAGGACGAGGAGCTGGACGAGGATACCGTCATGATGGATGCGCTCGACGCGGGCGCGGCGGACTTCCAGCCGGAAGAGGGCTGCTTTACCGTCTACACCGACCCGGCGGATTTCAACGCCGTTGCCAAGGCGCTCGAGGAAAAGGGCTATCACTTTGAGTCCGCGCAGATCGAGATGGTCCCGCAGACCTACCAGAAGCTCGAAAAGCCCGAGGACATCGCCAACATGGAAAAGATGCTCGACATCTTCGAGGATGACGACGATGTGCAGAACATCTGGCACAACTGGGATAACGAAGAGTGAAATGTCAATGGGAAAGCCCCGCTTCAAGCCTCTTGAAGCGGGGCTCCTTTTATGCCACGGGGGGCTGCGGAATTCAGGCAAGGAGAAAAATGTGCGCGGTCAGAACAACGGCTCCTCCTGCGCCCGAAAGAGCTCGTCATTGATCTCGGAAAGCTCGGCGCTGTGCGCCAGCCCGTATAAAATGATCGCGTCGCGGCGGTTTTTGGGATAGAGCTGCGCCAGACCGCATTGCTTGAGCAGCTCCTGTGCCTCCTCGGGCGACGCGCTGAGTCCGAAGCACAGGCAGATCAGGCGGCTGCGGGAGGGATTGCGCCGCCCCGCGAAGATCTGGTGCAGATAGATCTCGCTGATGCCGGAGCGCCGCGCCAGCGCCGCCTTGGTCATGCCTTTCTTTGTAATCATCCGATGGAGAAGCGCCTGAACGCTGTCCGTGCTGAAGTGCTCCGCGTTTTCCGCGAGAAATGTGTTCAGACTGGTCGCTCGGCTGAGCTCCTGCTGAAGATCGTCGGTATCCTTTTGCATCATGTTGCCACCTTTACTTTTTGAACATAGTTGAGTATAATTTACTATCATGATACGTTTTTTCGACAGAAAAAGCAATATGCTTGCTGCATAGTACGGGGGGTAGCGTCGCTTAACAAGAGCACATATGCCCGCAGGACGTACCGGTACGCCTTTCGCGGCGTGATCGTCCTTGACTTACGCCGGTAAGCCGGCGCCCTCTGTCTTGCGAAAAACGTGCCGGAGCGCCCGGCGGGTCTTCGAGTTTTCCCGGTGGATAAACGGCTGCTGTCAAGGCAGACGAAGCAGATGGGCTGTCGCCCATCCATGAGGATAACGAAGCCAGATGTCGTTTAGACCCGGGAAAACCATGTGTGCCCTTGTCAAGCGACGCTAGAACATGGTATGGGGATGGAATGACAGCATGGACGTTTACGAAGGTCTCTTACAGGCGCTTGATTCCGAATACGATCAGATCCGCTGCCTGAAACAGAGCGCACGCGGAAGCGTCTTCGTCGTGCGCCACCGTGCAAGCGGCACGAGGTTTCTATTCCGGCAGTTTGAGGGAAGCGCGGAGGTCTACCGGAAGCTCCTTCCGATCCGCTGCCGCAATCTCCCGCAGATCATGGAGGTCGGCGAGCGCGATGGTCATGTTGCGGTCCTGGAGGAGTTTGTTCAGGGCGACACGCTCGCGTTTTTGCTGGAGGGCGGTCTGCCCGGCACGGCGGAGACGAAGAAGATCGTCCGGCAGCTCTGCGGCGCGCTGGCGGTGCTCCATTCCCTCGGCGCGGTGCATCGCGACGTGAAGCCGGAAAATGTGATCCTGCGCGGAGATGAGGCGGTGCTCGTCGACTTTGACGCCTCGCGCCTTGTGCGCACCGCGCCGGGCGCAGTCGACGCCGATACGCGCATTCTCGGCACGACCGGCTTTGCCGCACCGGAGCAGTACGGCATCTCGCAGACGGACTGCCGCGCGGATATATATTCGCTGGGCGTGCTGCTGAATGTGATGCTGACCGGAGAGCACCCGTCCAGAAGACTTGCCGCCGGCAAGCTGGGCGCGGTGGTGCAGCGCTGCACCATGATGAGCCCGCAGAAACGATATCGCAATGTGCTCCACCTGATGGAAGCACTGTGAGGAGCGCCATGAACATGAAATGCCCGGTTTGCGGTGCAGAGCTGCCCGAGGGCGCAGCCTTCTGCCCCTATTGCCTCAAGCCGCTGATCGAAAAGCAGCGTATCCAGCCGCCGCGCCCGCGGCATACGGCGCGCATTCTGACCGCTGCGGCGTTTCTGACGCTTGCAGCCGCAGCCGCCGTTCTGCTGCTCCGACCGGGGCGGCTGCCGGAGGAGAAGACGCTTCAGAATGTCGCAGAAGCGTCCGGGATCGCCCCGAATGTCGCCGCCGCCGACCCGCTTCCGGAGAAGCACGCCGCCGAGACGGAAGCGCCGGAGGCGGAAAGTCTCGCCGCGAGCGACGAGCGGCAGACGATCTGGGAAACCGGCGGCGCGGAGCTGGTCTACACGGCGGAGGACGGAAAAAAATACCGCCTGCTGACAAGATTCAGCGGCGGCACGGACCCGTGTCCGCGGGCGGAGCCGTCCGTGTCGAACACCATCCCGCAGGACAACCATTACGCCTATCCGTCGCAGCTTTATGTGCTCAGCGAGGACCGCACGGAAAACCTGGGCGATGCCTTTACGGAGTATGTCGCGGACTGCACGCTCAGCGCGATCCCAGAGGAAGGCAAGGAAGAAATGGAATGCGATCTGCCGCGCTATGATGAGAGCTTTCCGTATGCGATGCGGATGGCGAATGTGTATTACGGGGTCGAAAACGGCACCAATCAGCTTCTCTGGTCGCTGCAAATGAAAAACGGCGACGCCATCCGCCTGTATCAGACCATCGCGATCAAGGAACGGCAGACGGCGGAATATTCCTATGAGGATGAGCCGATGCAGACGCTGGAGGAGCTTCAGGCGCTGCTCGACCGTCTGAGCGAGGAGCTGGACGACGAGACGGCGGTCACCTTGTATCTGCCACCGGTGCGGTATGCGGGCGGTTTGCAGCTGACGGGTCGCGCGTTTTCCTTCTATGGTGAGCGCAAGGGCTCCCAGCGGACGACCTTTACTGCTCCCTGTGTGGTCGCGTCGCAGTCGGTGCAGGATATGACCTTCCGGGATATCTTCTTCGAGGGAGACGGCGGAACAGGTTTGGAAG
>CAKTVN010000033.1 GCA_934623545.1 uncultured Oscillospiraceae bacterium | reverse complement strand
CTTTGCCGTTTTCTTTTTACCGCCAGCGGCTTTTTCTTTGCCGCGCAAAGAAAAAGGGGCTGAAACGTATCCCGCGCCTGCGGCGCGGCATCGCGCACGCCGTGCGCGAAAAAGCCTCCCGCATCCTCCGGATGCGGTCCCTCTGCGTCTGCGGCGCGGTTTTTGACAGTTAGCCCCACAGGGCGGACAGCATCGGTACGATCTGCTTCTTTCGCGAAACGACGTGCGGCAGGAAGCAGGCGTGGTCCTTCAGCTGCACACCGAACGCCTGCGCCATGATATCCTCATCTCCGACATAGAGCAGGTGCGAGCCCTCGACCAGAACGTCTGTCAGCATCAGGATCATGAAGCTGTAGCCGCGCTTTTGCATCGTGCTCCGCATCAGCTGCAAAAATTCCCCGCTGCGCTGGAGCAGGTGGCTGGAATCCACGCAGGTGATCTGACTGATGGCAAAGTCGTGATCGGCGATGTGGAAATCCTTGAAATCCGCGAACAGAAGGCTGTCGACGGGCTTGTCGTCCGAGGCGGAGGCGGCGAAAATTTCCTTACCGAGCGCCTCCAGCGAGACATTCGCAATGCGCGCCATGCGCTCTGCCATGCGGTGGTCCAACGGCGTCGAGGTCGGGGACTTGAACATGACCGTATCGGCGACGATCGCCGCCGCGAGCAGCCCCGCCAGATTGCTCGGCGGCATCAAGCCCTTCTCCTGATACATACTGGAGATGATGGTCGCCGTCGAGCCGACCGGTTCGTTGCGGAAGTAGATGGGACTTCCGGTCTGAATGTCTGCCAGACGGTGGTGGTCGATGATCTCCAGGATTTCCGCCTGATCGAGCCCCGGCACCGACTGTGAGACCTCGTTGTGATCGACCAGCACAACGCGCTTGCGGCGCGGCTTGAGCAGGTGATACCGCGAGAGCGTCCCGACGACGTGCTCGTTTTCATCCAGAATGGGATAGCTTCTGTGGCGGCTTTTCAGGACGATCTCCTTGACGTCGTCCACAAAATCCGTCAGATGGAAGGCTTGCAGATCCTCCGTGCGGCATACGCGCTGCACCGGGATCGCGTGAAAGACCATGCGCGCTGCCTTGAATGCGTCATAGGGCGTCGCAATGATGCAGGTGTCGGTCGGCGCATTGCGCAGCTCCTCCGGCAGCTCAGCCTGACACACGATCAGACAGCAGACGCCCAGCTCGATGGCGCGGCGCGCCATATCCGGCTGCTGCCCGCAGATGACGATGCTCTGCTTGGAGGAAAACAGCAGATTCGGGTTGTTCTGCGGCAGCGCGATGCACACCTCGCCGCTCACCGCGTCCACAAGATTGCCCGCCTCGTTGACGATCCTGCCGTCCAGCACGCTCAGAAGGTTAAAGACCGGGATGGAATCGACGTGCGCGTCGGTGATGTTCTGGATGTCATAGGCGGCGATCTCGTTGGGCGAGAGCATTCCGTACAGCCCGCCGTCGTCCGTCGTGACCGGCAGCGACGCGCTGCCGCCGATGGTGCGGATGGCGTCCCATGCCCTGCTGACCGTGACCGCGCCGCTGAGCGCAGGCGGCGTGTCATAATCGAGGTCGCAGACCTGTGTGCGCATGGTCTGGATGCGGACGGGCGGCTCAAAGCCGAAGCGGTCCAGAATGAGGCTGGTCTCGTCGCTGACGTGCCCGAGGCGCGCGGCGACAAATTCGCGGTCGCCCACAGCATTGCGCAGCGCCGCGTAGGCGATGGCGGATACGATCGAATCGGTATCGGGATTCCGATGCCCGGTGACATAAATGGGGTCCATACAATACCTCCTTTTTCCGTCAGGTCGCTTCCGGAAAGCGGACGCCGCCGAATTTCATAAAGAACCGGACCGGATAATAGCGGTCGAGATAATTTTGGCAGTACCATTCATACGTCGCGTCCGGCAGATGCTGAAGCTCGGGCGCGTCACAGCGGAACAGCTCGAACGTTTTCCGGTCGCCGGAGAGCAGAGCCGCCAGCAGCTCCATCTGCCCCTCAGCCTGAAGCCGCGCAAAGCAGCCGTCCATGATCCGAACGCAAGCCTGCTCCTCGACGGGCGCCAGCAGCTCCTTGTTTCCGAGCCACGCGAGAAAATCGTCCATGTCCAGAAGCGTCCGCGCAGCGGCGTGCGAGAGCTTCTGAAATTCCTCTGCGCTGCGCCGCTTGAGCACGTCGATCAGATATTGCAGCAGCTCGTCCTCCAGACACACGCTGTCCAGAAAGACCTCGTAGATGTCGCGGACCTCGCTTTTGACCGGCTCGGCGGGCGATTCCTCCTGCGGAGCTGGCTCGGCGGCGTCCTGCGCGGGCATTTGGCTGAGCGCCTGCATCAGCGCCGCCGGGTCAAAGGCGGCGTATTCCTCCTCCGGAATTTCGATGCCGCTCTGCGCGGCGCAGCGACGCACAAATTCCGGAACGCCCATGCTCTGAATTTGCGCTTGCAGCGCGACGGCACAGTGCAGCTCGTCCCCTTCCGGCATGGTCATGCCCTCCGGCAGCGGGCGGCTGCCCTCGCAGAGCTCGCTGAGAAATTGAAGATAGTATTGCAGAAGTGTCATGCGGCGCCTCCGAGTGTTATTTTTATAAAAATAGTTTAGCATTTTCCGGTAGAAAAGTCAAAAGGAACGCATCGCCGAAAGGCGATACGTTTGTCACCCCGGAGGGGTGGCGCCTCCTCCGCGCATGAAATGCGCGGGGCACGATTCAGCCCCTTTTTCTTTGCGCGGCAAAGAAAAAGCCGCTGGCGGTAAAAAGAAAGCGGCAAAGGGGGATTTGCGTCGGAACAAACTCCACATCCCTCGCCCCGCCGCAAGGGGTGTGCCGCATCCGTAGCGCTCCGGCGCCCCTGACGGCTGCGCGAGGTCGTCCGCCCCTACACAAAATCGGAAACGCCCCGAATTTCATACGTCAAATATTCAACGGGCGCTAACGTCACGACACGCACGCTATATCGTGCGATGCGGAAACCTGATTCTACGGTCGCCCGAAGGGCGTTCCTTGACCGCCGGTGTAACGATAATGCGTAAAATGTAACGACTCGTTTTTCTGCGCGTCAGCGCTATTTCGTTCTCCAGCGTCCTTTTCTTCCATATCTTTTCCCGCAAGAGGGAAAAGATATGGTCGCCGAAGGCACAGCTACAGCGTCGCTGTAAAAAACGGCACTGCGGTGCAATCGCAGAAGGGTTCCGCGCCTTCGGCGCGGCGGGTGGACAGAGTCGTCCGCCCCTACGCAAGGTCGGAAACGCCCCGACTTCCATACGTCAAATATTCAACGGGCGCTAACGTCACGACACGCACGCTATATCGTGCGATGCAGAAACCCGATTCTACGGTCGCCCGAAGGGCGTTCCTTGACCACCGGTGTAACGATAATACGTAAAATGTAACGACACGCCTTTTCGCGCGTAAGCGCTATTTCGCGTCCTGCGCCTCTTTTTTGCATACTTTTTTCTGGCAAGACAGCAAAAAGTATGCCGCCGGAGGCACAGCTGCGGTGTCTCCGCAAAAGAGGCATTTCGTTGAATACGAAAGGCAGCTCCGCGCCTGAGGCGCGGCGGGCGGACAGCACCCGCAAGGGGTGTGCCGCATCCGTAGCGCGCCTGACGGCGCTGGCGGCTGCGCGAGGGCGTCTGCCCCTACGGACGCAAAAGATGTCGCCCATCGGGTGACGAGAAGCCTCCCGCATTCCGGATGCGGTCACTTCTTCCCTTCCTGGTGCAAAAACTCCGTGATCTGCGTTCCAATGGGGCAGCTTGCCGCGTGGGGGCAGACTTCGTAATCGCAGTCGATCTCCGTCTCTCCGCTGTCTGCTTCGCAGTATACGAGCCGCGCGGCATCGATGGTGCGGCAGTAGCCGCTGAATGTTGCTTCCATGCAGAATGCACCTCCGTTTTTCTGCGTCCATCATAGCACACGGCGCGTAGGAATGCCAGCGTCAACGCCCGTTGACATTTGCATATTTTTGCGCTTTTGGCTATTGTAAAAAAAGAATTTTTATGTTACCATCTTGGATGTTGAAGTATTTTTTGCTCCCGGTCACAGGGCGCGGCGCATGGCTGTGCGCCGCTGCAAATGCAGGTGAAGAAATGAAATCCCTGACAAAAGTTTTCGAGAGTATCCTGCTGGTCGGACAGATCGGCTTCAGCCTGATCACGCCGCCGCTGGTATTCGTATGGCTCGCACATCTGGCGCAGAGTCGCCTCGGCTGGGGCACGTGGGCCATGGTCGCGGCGATCGTCATCGGGATTTTGACCGGCATCGCCAGCGTCTACCGCACGGTTCTGCCGCTGCTGAAAGAACGCGGCGGAGAAAAGCCCAAAGGACGCTCATTCAACGATCATATTTAATAAATAAAGGAACCTCTGTGTGCGGCGTCCATTTTGCCGCTGCCCGAACCGGAGCTTCCGTCATCGCGAGGTTTGAAATGAAGCTGGACCGTTCCATTCGCAAGGAGCTTGCGTTTGTCGCCGCAGGGCTTGCCGCAGGCGACGCCGTGATCTGCGTGGTGTTCGCACTGCTGCACAAATTCGATTATACCGTTCTGCTCGGCGCGCTATGGGGAAGCGCCTTCGCGTTCCTCAGCATTTTCCTGCTGGCGCTGCGCGTACAGAAGGTCGCTGAGAGCAGTGAGGAGGAAAAAAAGCTCGCGCAGAAGCAGCTGCGCACATCCTATTTCGGGCGCATCATGCTGATGGTATTTGCGATCGTTGTGGGCGTGATCGCCCCGTTTTTCAATTATATTTCCACGCTCGTGCCTTTCCTGCTGCCGCAGCCGGTGCTGATGCTGCGCCGGTCGATCGTCACGGCAAGGGCAAAGCGCAGCGGGGGCGACCCCGATCAGAAGGAGGCGGATCCTGAATGAACGTCGATATCCACGGCGCTCCGGTATACTTTACCATTCCGATTTTCGGCGGCATCCCCATCACCGCCAGCATGACCGTCACGTGGGGTGTGATGCTGGTCATCAATCTGCTGTGTATCTGGCTGACGCATGATCTGAAGGTCAAGAACATCTCCAAGCGGCAGGCGGTCGCGGAAAAGATCGTCATGATCGCGGAAAACTTCGTCCGCAGCAACATGGGCGAGCAGTGGCTGCGGATGGTGCCGTTCATCTCCGCGATCTTTGCGCTCTCGCTCGGGTCGAGTCTTGCCTCGCTTCTGGGCTTTTGGGCGCCGACGGCGGATGTGTCTGTGCTGCTCGGCTGGGCGCTGATCGTCTTCATCCTCATCACCTATTACAAGATCAAGACCAACGGCTTTGGCGGATATCTCAAGGGCTTCTGCGATCCGGTGTTCCTGATGGCGCCGTTCAACGTCCTCGGCGAGGTCTTCAAGCCCATCTCCATGTCGTTCCGTCACTTCGGCAACGTCCTGTCTGGCATGGTCATAAGCTCCCTCGTCTATGCGGCGCTGATCCTCGCCAACCATGCGCTCTTCGGCTGGCTGCCGGGCTTCCTCGGGACGCTGCTCGGCAACATCCCCTTCCTCGCGGTCGGCATCCCGGCGGTGCTGTCGCTCTACTTCGACTGGTTCTCCAGCGCGATGCAGGCATTTATATTCTGTATGCTGACGATGATCTTCATCCGGACGGCGACAGAATAACAAAATAAATGTAAAACAAGCAAACAAAACGTATTCAACAGGAGGAAATTCGAAATGGAACTTGCAAAGGCATTGATCCTGATGGGCTGCGCCATCGGCGCCGGCATCGCCATGATCTCCGGCTTCGGTCCCGGCATCGGCGAAGGCTACATTGCCGGTAAGGCGATCGAGGCAATGGCGCGTCAGCCGGAAATGAAGGGCGAGCTTACGTCCACCATGTTCCTTGGCATCGCCTGCGCGGAAACGACCGGTATTTACGGCTTCGTCATCGGTCTGCTTCTGATCTTCGTCGCACCCAGAATGTTCACAGGTCTTCTGTAAGACCCGGCGTACAGAACCCATTGGAAGGAGGACTGCAATATGGATTTTCAGTCCCTCGTGGAGCTTGCGCCGTGGACGACCATTGCGCAGATCTGCAATCTGCTCATTCAGATCGTGCTGTTCAAAAAATTCCTGTTTGGTCCGATCAAGGCGATCATTGCCAAGCGTCAGGAAGAGGTCGACGGCATCTATGACGACGCTGCGAAGGCAAAGCAGGACGCCGAGACCGCCAAGGCAGACTATGAACAGCATCTCTCCGCCGCCAAGCAGGAGGCGGACGCCATTACGACCCGCGCGATGAAAAACGCCCGCGAGCAAAGCGAGGCGCTTCTCGCCGGCGCACAGGCAGAGGCTGCCGCGCTGCGCCAGAAGGCGGAAAGCGACATCGCGCTGGAGCGGAAGAAGGCTGTCAATGAAATGAAGAGCGAGATCTCCGATCTTGCCGTCGATCTTGCATCCAAGGTCGTGCGCAAGGAGATCAACGCCAAGGACCATGAGCAGCTCATCGAGCAGTTCATCGACGAACTGGGTGACGCATCATGACGACGCGGACAGCCAAAACCTACGGCGGCGCGCTGTACGATCTTGCGAAGGAGGAGCATCTGGACGATGCCCTTTTGCAGGATCTTGTGCTTGTGCGCGCCGTGCTGAAGGATGAACCCAATTATATGCGGCTTCTGTGCACGCCGTCCGTTTCCAAGCAGGAGCGGCGCGCGCTTCTCGACGAGGCATGGCGCGACCGCGTGCATCCCTATGTGCTGAACTTTATGAAGCTGCTGTGCGACAACGGTACGCTGCGCGAGCTTCCGGGCTGCGCGGACGAATACCGCCGCCGCTACAACGCCGACCATGACATTCTCGAGGTGCGCGCCGTAACCGCGGTCGCGCTGCGCCCGGAGCTTCAGGAGAAGCTCCGCGAGCGGCTCGAGAAGCTGACCGGCAAGCGGATCGAGCTTTCGTCCCGCGTGGAGGAAGGCGTCATCGGCGGCGTGCTGCTGGAGCTGCCCGACCGTCAGCTTGACGGCACCGTCGCGTGTCACCTTGAAGAAGTCCAGCGGCTGCTCAGAAATACCGTACTATAAACCGCATCTCAACCGAAAGCTGGTGAATGAATGGAACTCAGACCGGAAGAAATTTCAAAAATCATCCGCAGTCAGATCAAGCATTACGAAACCAAGATCAATCAGTCGGAGACCGGCACGGTCATCCTGATCGGCGACGGCATTGCCCGCGCCGCGGGGCTTGACAAGTGCATGGCGGGCGAGCTGGTGGAATTCCCCAACGGCGCCTATGGCATGGCGCAGAATCTGGAGGAAAGCGCCGTCTCGATCGTCATGCTGGGCAGCGACGACGGCATCCGCGAGGGCGACGTCGTCAAGCGCACCGGAAAGGTCGTCTCCGTTCCTGTCGGCGAGGCGCTCATCGGGCGTGTGGTCGACGCGCTGGGTCAGCCCATCGACGCCAAGGGTCCCATCGAGGCGAAGGAATACGCCGCGATCGAGGCTCCGGCGCCCGGCATCATTCAGAGAAAGAGCGTCTCGGTGCCGCTTCAGACCGGCATCAAGGCGATCGACTCCATGATCCCCATCGGACGCGGTCAGCGTGAGCTGATCATCGGCGACCGCCAGACCGGCAAGACCGCCATCGCGACCGATACCATCCTCAATCAGAAGGGCAAGGACGTCATCTGCATCTACGTCGCCATCGGTCAGAAGCGTTCGACGGTCGCGCAGCTCGTCAGCACGCTCGAGACTGCGGGCGCGATGGACTATACCATCGTTGTCTCCGCGACTGCGTCGGAGCTGGCGCCGCTTCAATACATCGCCCCCTATTCCGGCTGCACCATGGGCGAATATTTCATGAAGCAGGGCAAGGACGTGCTGGTCATCTATGACGATCTCAGCAAGCACGCCGTCGCGTACCGTGCGCTTTCTCTGCTGATCCGCCGTCCGCCCGGACGTGAGGCATATCCCGGCGACGTATTCTATCTGCATTCGAGACTGCTCGAGCGCGCGGCGCGCATGGCGCCGGAATACGGCGGCGGCTCTTTGACGGCGCTGCCGATCATCGAAACACAGGCAGGCGACGTTTCCGCCTATATCCCGACGAACGTCATCTCCATCACCGACGGACAGATCTTCCTGGAGACCGAGCTGTTCCATGCGGGCGTCATGCCTGCCGTCAACCCTGGTATCTCCGTTTCCCGTGTCGGCGGCAGCGCGCAGATCAAGGCGATGAAGAAGGTCGCCGGCAATCTGAAGCTGCTGTACTCGCAGTACCGCGAGCTGCAAAGCTTCGCGCAGTTCGGTTCCGACCTCGATAAGGACACCCGCGACCGCCTCGATCAGGGCGAGCGCATCGTCGAGGTGCTCAAGCAGGACCGCAACGCGCCGGTCGACGTCGCGCATCAGGTCTGCATCCTCTACGCCGTCACGAAGGGCTATCTCAAGGACGTCGCCGTCAAGGACATCCGCGCGTATGAGCGGGGGCTGTATCCCTATCTCGACAAGAACGCGTATGACGTGCTTCAGGCGATCCGCACCACCGGACAGCTCTCCGGCGAGCAGGAGGCGGCGCTTGCGCAGGCTTTGACGGGCTACGCTTCGGTGTTCGTGCCGGAAAGCTGAGAAAGGAGGCGCGCACATGGCCGGCGTATCCATGAAAGACATCAAATCCCGCATCCGGAGCATGGAATCCACCAGACAGATCACCAAGGCCATGGAAATGGTCGCGGCGTCCAAGCTCCGCGGCGCGCAGGATCGTGCCGTCTCCAGCCGTCCCTATTTTGAAACGCTCTATGAGACCATGAATGACATCGCGGACTCTACGATGGACTTCGTCTCTCCGTATCTGCGCCGCAGCGAGGGCAAGACCCTCTTCATCGTGATCGCGGGCGACCGCGGTCTCGCGGGCGGATATAACTCGAATGTGCTGAAGCTTGCATGGGCGAAAATGCAGGAGGGCGAAGCCGCCGTCCTGCCGATCGGCAAGAAGGCGCTGGACTTTTTCCGTCAGCGCGGCGCTGAAGTAGTGACCGACGGCTACGCCGTCGCGGGCGAGATCTCGATCGGCGACTGCTTCTCGGCGGCGAAGCTCCTGTGCCGGCGCTTCCTCGCGGGGGAGTTCACCGGCGTGCAGCTCGTCTATACGCACTTCGCCTCCATGCTCTCGCAGCTTCCGTGCGAGATGGAGCTTCTGCCCATCCGCGTGTCCGGGCATACGGACAGCACCCCGAAAAAATTCGTGCTTTATGAATCCGGTCCGCTCTCCGTCTTTGACGCGATCGTGCCGGAATACCTCGGCGGCATCCTCTATGGCGCGCTCTGCGAATCCGTCGCTTCCGAGCAGGCGGCGCGGCGCATGGCTATGGACTCCGCCACCAAGAACGCCGAAGAGATGATCGGTGATCTCAGCCTCAAGTATAACCGCGCGCGTCAGGGCGCGATCACGCAGGAGATCACCGAGATCGTCGCCGGCGCTGAATCATCGTGAAAGGAGGCAGACCCATGAATCAACACATCGGAACCGTTGTGCAGGTCATCGGACCCGTTCTGGACATCCGCTTTGAGGAAGGACAGCTGCCGAATCTGTTAAACGCCATCGAGCTGGAGCTGAACGGCAAAAAGCTCGTGGCGGAGGTCGCGCAGGAGATCGGCGACAACGTCGTGCGCTGCATCGCCATGAGCTCCACGGACGGACTTCAGCGCGGCGCGCAGGCGGTCGACACCGGCTCGTCCATCACCGTCCCGGTCGGCGAGGGCTGCCTCGGACGTATTTTCAACCTCCTCGGCGAGCCGATCGACGACAAGCCCGTGCCCGAGCATATCGACGCGCGCTGGCCCATCCACCGCGAAGCGCCCTCGTATGAAGAGCAGGAGACCGGCACTGAAATTCTGGAGACCGGCATCAAGGTCGTCGACCTCATCTGCCCGTACGCCAAGGGCGGCAAGATCGGTCTGTTCGGCGGCGCGGGCGTTGGCAAGACCGTCCTCATTCAGGAGCTGATCTACAACATCGCGACCGAGCACAACGGCTACTCCGTCTTCACCGGCGTCGGCGAGCGGACCCGTGAGGGCAACGACCTGTACTACGAAATGAAGGAATCCGGCGTTCTGGAGAAAACTGCGCTGGTCTACGGTCAGATGAACGAACCGCCCGGAGCGCGTATGCGCGTCGGTCTGTCCGGATTGACGATGGCAGAGTATTTCCGGGATGTGAAGCATCAGGACGTGCTTTTGTTCATCGACAACATCTTCCGCTTCACGCAGGCCGGCTCCGAGGTCTCGGCGCTGCTCGGTCGTATGCCGTCCGCCGTCGGCTACCAGCCGACGCTGGCAACGGAGATGGGCGCGCTTCAGGAGCGCATCACCTCCACCAAGAACGGCTCCATCACCTCCGTGCAGGCGGTCTACGTCCCTGCGGACGACCTGACCGACCCCGCGCCCGCGACGACGTTCGCGCATCTGGACGCGACCACCGTTCTCGACCGCAGCATCGCCTCTCTCGGCATCTATCCCGCAGTCGACCCGCTGGACTCCACCTCCCGCATCCTCTCTCCGGAGATCGTCGGGCAGGAGCATTATGACGTCGCAAGAAGCGTCATCCAGCTGCTTCAGCGCTATAAGGAGCTTCAGGACATCATCGCGATCATGGGCATGGACGAGCTGTCCGAGAGCGACAAGCTCGCCGTCGCCCGCGCGAGAAAGGTCCAGCGCTTCCTGTCGCAGCCGTTCCACGTCGCGGAGCAGTTCACGGGCTTCGAGGGCAAATATGTCCCGCTGCGCGAGACCATCCGCGGCTTTAAGGAGATCGTGGAGGGCAAGCACGACGATATCCCCGAGTCGGCGTTCCTCTTCGCCGGTACCATCGACGACGTTGTCGCCAAGGCAAAGGGTGAGAAGGTATGAGCAGCTTCCATTTGCAGATCGTAACGCCGGACGGGCTGTTCTTTGACGGCGAGGCGGAGAGCCTTGACGTGCGCGCGACGACCGGCGGCGTGACCATTTTGCCGAAGCATATCAATTATGTGACACCGCTCGGTATGGGCGTTGCCACCGTGAAAACGGAGGGCAAGGTGCGCAAGGCTGCCTGCATCGGCGGGATGCTCGCCATGACGAACGGCGAATGCAAGCTCATCGCCACCACCTTTGAGTGGGCGGAGGACATCGATCAGGAGCGTGCGCACAACGCGCTCACCCGCGCGCAGGAGACGCTCGCGCACAAGGAGCGCCTGTCTGGTGCGGAGATCCAGCTCGCGGAGGCAAAGCTGCGCCGCGCGCTGGTCCGAACCAGTCTTAGTGAATAAAAAAGCGCCGCCGAAAGGCGGCGCTTTTCGTCAACCCTTTGGGGTGACGCCTCTTTTGCGCCCGGAGGGCGCAATGCCGCGCCGGAGGCGCAGAGGGGACCGCATCCAGAGGATGCGGAAGGCTCTTTTCCGGATTCACCGGAGGTTCCGTTTTTACAGTGACGCTGTAACTGTCGCTTCGCGGACATACTTTTTTCTGTCTTGCCAGAAAAAAGTATGCAAAAAAGAGGCGCTGGGCGCGTTCTATAGCGCTTACGCGCAGAAAAACAGGTCGTTACATCGTGCGTGTTGTCGTTTCCCTGTCCGTAGTCCGAACGCCCTTCGGGCGGTCGTAGAATCGGGCTTCCTGATCGCACGATAAACAGATACGCTTCGTTGCGTGTGCGCCCGTTGAATATTTGACGCATGGAAGTCGAAAGAGACGCA
>CAKTVN010000032.1 GCA_934623545.1 uncultured Oscillospiraceae bacterium | reverse complement strand
GCGTAACCGATTCCGTGATTTTGATAAAATCACGGAATCTCGTCTCATAATGATCTTCATATTAAAAACTTCCATTTCATGAATGAAAGTTTTTAATTGAATATCAGTATAAGAAAGTCAGACTGGAAGCTCTGAAGAGGTTCCGACAAAAAAACGCCGCCCTGAGCCATGCTCAGGGCGGCGAATGCCGTGGTACCACCTGAATTCCCGCGCGGTGCGCGGACGCTCTGCCTCTGTAACGGGAGGTCCCGTCCGAGCCTACTGGTCGCCGTTCGGTCGGATGCTCAAAGGGGATATTCCGCTCTCTTTTGCTGCTGCCTTACACCGCCCGGCAGCTCTCTGCGCGCATGGAAGAGCGTACTTGTCCTTATCAGCGCATTTTTCAAATATGCGTTCCTATTCTAGCCCTGCCGCGCCGGTTTGTCAACACCCTGCGCGCAGAGGACCGTATGTTTCTCAGTCGGAGGTCGGGTTATAATTTTTCCCGAACTTGAGATCGGTGAATTTGATGGTGGCGCTGTCGGGATGCGACGGCGTGACCGGCGCGGCGGGCGCGGCAGGCTGCGGCTGCGCGGGCGCGGGCTCAGAGCCGACCAATTTTTCCAGGTTCTCCGAGATCTCCGACGCAATGTCGGACGCAGAGACCGGCGCGGCGGGCGCGGAGGGAACCACCATCGGGGGCTTTTCCTGTTTGCTCCAGTCGTAGGGCTTTTCGCGCACGGGCTGCTTCGGCTGATCGTCGGTCTTGAGATCGAGCGTCTTGAGCTTTTCCAGCAGCTCGAGATGACCATGGATATCCTGCTCGACGACGTTGATAAAATTCTGCGCCGTCTGCTTGGCGCGGGTCAGGCGCTCCTCTTCCTCGGCGACGGACTGCTGAAGCCCCGCCGTCTGGCTGCGGACGCTGCCCTGCGCGTCGTTCATCATGCTGGCGCATTTTGCCTGCGCCTCGGCGATCATACTGTCGCACGTCTGCTGGGCGTTCGCGATGGCGCGCTTCATCCCGGCTTCCTGCGCGCGGTACTCCTCCAGCTTTTCGACCAAAATCTTCATCTTGGACTTGAGCACGGCGTTTTCCTTGTACAGGGTGATGTAGTCCTCGGTCAGAGGCTCAAGGAAGTCGTCGACCTGCTGCATATCATAGCCGCCGAACACGGCTTTCGAGAAGGTCTGTTCCTGAATTTCCTGCGGTGTAAACATGGGTTCTGCTCCCTCCTATCAGAGATACAAGCCGTTGTTCTCCAGCTCGTCGATTAGGTCGCCCACGATATCGACGTTGTACGGCGTGATGATATAAGTGCTGATGGCGATCTTCTTGATCTTGCCGTCCAGCGCGTAGGCGCAGCCGGACAGGAAGTCGACCAGACGGCGCGCAACGTCCTTGTTGGTCGCCTCGAGATTCAGGACCACCGCGTGCTTGCTGCGCAGATGCTCTGCGATGTCGGAGACATTGTCAAAGCGGTCGGGCTTTACCAGCACGACCTGCATCTGCGCGGTCGTGTGGATGTTGACGACCTTGCTTCCGCCGGGCGTGCGGCGCGCGGAGGAGGAGGCGGAGCTGTCATCCATATCATCAAAAGCGGAGAAGGAAGGAGCCGGTGCGGGAGCCGCCGAGCTGCGGGACGGACGCGACGTGCTCCTTCTCGGCTCGTCGTCGAATTCATCGAAATCGTCGTCATCCTCGCTGTAGGGCTTCGCCAGCTTCTTGAGTTCATCCATAAATCCCATAATCTTGTATCCTCCAATATCTGTGTCTGTCAGACATTATAATTTCTTGCGCCAAAGATCGCGGTACCGACGCGGATCATGGTCGCGCCCTCTGCGATGGCGTCGGCGTAATCGCCGCTCATTCCCATCGAAAGGCATTCCATGGCTACATTATCGTATTTTTTCTTGCTTATGTCAACAAAAAGCTTGCGCATTTCGGCAAAATATCTTCGATTATCCCCCGGATGGAGGCTGACTGGTGGGATCGCCATGAGTCCGCGCAGCCGGCAGGCGGGAAATTTGTCCATTTCTGCCGCGATTTTCAGAGCTTCCTCCGGCGTGAAGCCGGACTTGCTCTCCTCCGCGCCGATGTTGACCTCCAGCAAGATCGGCTGGACGACGCCCATTTTTTCCGCAGTCTTTTCAATACACTCCAGAAGCTCCGTCCGGTCGACCGACTCGATCAGATCCACCTTCCCGACGACCTGCTTGACCTTGTTCGTCTGAAGGTGCCCGATGAAGTGGACGGGCTTTCCGGTGTAGGCGCCCTCCGTCATCTTCTGCGTCAGCTCCTGCACGCGGTTTTCGCCGCAGCAGTCCACGCCCGCTGCGACCGCCTCGCGGACGGCGTCGGCGCCGTTCATCTTTGTCGCGGCGCAGAGCAGAATTTCGTCCGGGCTCCGCCCGGCGCTTCGCGCCGCCTCCGCCATGTTTTCGCGGATCTTCTGTATGTTCTGTGCAATATCGGACATTTTATCCAACCACCTTTCCATCGTACAGGTTCCTTGCGCTTACGATCACCTCGTCGCCGGGCCAGAGGTTTGCCGTAGAGGTGCGGTCCAGCTCAACGACGTAGCTCTCGCCGTTGTCGTGCAGGATGCTGATATCCTTCCAGACCGCCGTCGCGCCCTCGAGCACGTAGACGCCCGCCTGGCTGTTCTTGTCCACATGAACGGCAGCCTTCGGCACGCGCAGTCCGGCATAGGACGCAAAGATCACGTCCGCCGACTGCTGCCGCAGGAGCGTCACGCTCTGCATATACCGGTCGCACGAGAGCACCAGCAGCCGAAAGCCCGCCTGATTGTCGCTGATGCGGTCAACGGTCATATCGATCTGATCATAAAAGTCCCTCGCAAAAGAGACCTTGACCGTATCGCCCTTCTGAAGCTCGCCCAGCTCGCCCGACGGCACCGCCGTCACGTAATACCACACGTTCCCGGCGATGAGCTTTCCGGCGGCGTGCGCGGAGACCTCCTCCGCTGCGAGTGCGTTGTAGCTCTGTACGGTCATATCCGCCAGCGCGTCCGGTGTGAGCACGGACTCATAGCCGTCGACGGAATTTGAGAAATATCCGGCGGCGGGCGCCGTGACCGTGCGGGTGTCCTGCTCCGCCTCACTGCGCAGTGCGTCCAGCTCGCCCTGAAGCGCGGTGATCTGCGCGGCGATGACCGTGCCCGCGCCCTCATCCGAGCTGCGGCGCAGAACGATGCCCTTGAGCTCCGGAGAAAGGTCGGAGATGGAGTTCATGTCCCGGCGGCTGATGTAGCGCGCGAGCGCCGTGAGGTCGCTGGAGATCTCCGCGTCCAGCGCCGCCTGATCGGCGAGGCTGGAGGAGGAGCGGTAGGCATAGCCGAGCTGCTCGAGCTGGTTGGTCAGCTCGGTGATGCGCGTCTGGCGCGCCTGCGCGTCGCCGCTGAGATAGCCGGTCGCGACCGCCTCGCCCGCCGCCACGCGCGCGCCCTCGCGCGCGGTCAGGACCGTGATCTCATACGGAGACTCGATCACGGTCTCGTCGCGCACGACGAAGCCCATCGCGTAATACCCCGACCCCGCCTCGTACTCCACGACCGTCGCCGTTGTCAGCGGCTCGTGGACGGAGGTCGCGACGCTGTAGCCGAAATAGGCGACGATCGCGGCAAGCAGGATGGATAATATGATGGTTGTATAGTGTCTGCCCTGTTTCATAGCGGCTCCTTTGCCTCGGCAGGGAGCCTGACCGGCTCACTCCTGCTTCAGGCTCAGCGGCATCGCCGGAATGATGGTCGATACCGCGTGCTTGTAGATCATCTGCTGCTTTCCCTCAGATTGCAGCACAATGACAAATGGGTCAAAGCCCGTGATGATGCCGCGCATCTGAAAGCCGTTCATCAGAAAAACGGTGACGGGCGTGCGGCTCCTGCGGGTCTCGTTCAAAAACTGGTCCTGATAGATCTCTGTATGTGACATGGGTATGACTCCTTTTCCTCCGGCGCGTCTGCGTGCCGGATCGTAATACCCATATCGTAGCATCATTGCCCCGCGAAAAAAGGAATATGGTGCAGCGCAGCCTCAAAAACTGCGGAAAAATCGAGCGGAAGCGTCTGCTTCAGCCAGAACATCTCTGGATTCCGGCGGAACCATGTGAGCTGGCGTTTGGCATAGTTGCGCGAGCGCTTGCGGATGAGCTCCGCCGCCGCCTCGACACTCGTCTCGCCGCGCAGCGCGCCGGTCATCTCCTTATAGCCGATCGCCTGCATGGCGGTCGCCGTCTCGGGCACGCCGCGGCGCAGCAACGACGATACTTCATCCACAAGCCCCTGCCGCAGCATCTCGTCCACCCGCCGGTCGATGCGCTCATAGAGGTCCGCGCGGCACGCAAACGTCATGCCGAGCCAGACCGGATGGTAGCGCGGCGGAATTTTCCGGGTCTGCTCATTGTGCTCTGTGATGGTCCTGCCCGTTTCGGCATAGACCTCGAGCGCACGGATGATCCGCCGCCGGTCGGCGAGCGGAAGCCGCGCCGCCGTCTCGGGGTCGACCGCGGCAAGCTCCCGGTGGAGCGCCTCGACGCCCTCTTCCTCGGCGCGCCGCTCCAGCGCCTCGCGCTTTCCGGTCGCGGGTACCGGCGCAAAGCTGCGCCCGGCGATCAGGCTGTCCATATACAGCCCCGTCCCGCCCGCGACGATCACGGCTTTTCCGCGTGAGAGAATGTCCTGAATGCACGCATCCGCCATCTCGGTGTAGCGCCCGACGGAAAAATCCTCCGCAGGGTCGGCGACGTCGATCATATGGTGCGGCACACCCTGCATCTCTGCCCTGGTCGGCTTTGCCGTACCGATGTCCATGCCGCGGTAAACCTGCATGGAGTCGCAGGAGACGACCTCCGCGTCAAGCCGCTTCGCCAGCTCCACCGCGAGCCGCGTCTTGCCGGAGGCGGTCGGTCCGGCGACGCAGACGATCCGATCTGTTTGCACCATACCGCGCCTCCCCTCCGTCAAACTCTCTTAAACTGCTTTTCCAGCTGACGGCGCGTCAGCGTGATGCAGATCGGACGCCCATGCGGGCAGTATTTCAGATCGTCGCGCGTCAGCACCTCGCGCACCAGCGCGTCGCGCTCGCGCGGCTGGGTGTGATAGCCCGCCTTGATCGCCGCCTTGCACGCGACGGTGTGCAGAAGCTCGTCATGCAGCGCCTCCGGGTCGAGCGTCCTGCCCTCCAGAAGCTGCCCGGCAAGCTCCGCGAGGCTGCTTTCCGCCTCCTGCGGGTCAATATCTGCCGGAACGCGGCGCAGGAGCACCGTTCCGTCTCCGAAGTCCTCCACCCCGAAGCCGTAGCGCTCCAGCAGCTGCGCGTGCTCCAGCACAGCGGAGGCTTCCTCGCGGCTGAGACTCGCGGCGACGGGCAGAAGCAGCACCTGCGACATGACGGGCGCGTTCTGCTTCTTGAATTTTTCAAATAAAATGCGTTCGTGCGCGGCGTGCTTGTCGATCAGCACGACCGCGTCATTCTGCTCGACCAGAATATAGGTGTCCAGCGCCTCGCCGATCACGCGCCAGCCTTGCTCCTGCATCGGAAGCTCCGTCTGCGCCCCGACCGGCTGCGCGTCGTCCGCGGCCTCCGGCATCTGTGCCGGCGCGGCGGGCGATTCGGGCTGCTGCACCGGCGGCGCAGGCGGCTGCGGCGTGGCGTTCGGCTTGGATGCCGCCGTCTCCCCGCTCAAAAGCGCCGATTCCAGTTCATCCGGGAAGATGTTCACCGGGCGCGGCGCGCGCGCGGGCAAAGCCGCGACCGGTACCTGCGCGGCGCGTTTTTCTGCCGGTTCCTCCGCCGGCTTTTCCGGCTCCTGCGCAGCCGCAGACGGGCGCGCAGGAATGCGCACATCCGACGCGAACGCCATCGCCGCCGAAACGGGCGCGGAGGCGCGGTATTCCGCCGCGCTCATGGTCTTAAAAAAGTCCTTCTGCGGCGAAAGCTGCGCGGAGGGCGCTTCCTTCCGCTCCGGAAGGCGCATCTTCGGCGCGCCGGGCGTCTTGTTCAGCGCCGAGAGCACGCCGTAATGGACCGCATCAAACACGCTCCGCTCCGAAAGGAAGCGCACCTCGGTCTTCGCCGGGTGGACATTGACGTCCACCGCCTGCACCGGCAGCGTGATATGCAGCACACAGGCAGGAAACCGCCCGGTCATCATCTGGTTTTTATACGCTTCCTCCAGCGCCGCGCTGAGCGTGCGCGACTTGATGAAGCGTCCGTTTACGAAGAAATACTGAAAGCTCCGGCTGCCGCGCGTCGCGGTCGGCTTGGTCACGAAGCCGCTGACCGCGATCTTCTCCCAGCTGCTCTCGACCGGGACCATCTCGTTGACGAGCTGCCGCCCGAGCACCTGATAGATCGCGCCCTTTTCATCGCCGTCTCCGGCAGTATGCAGCAGCTCCGCGCCGTCGCGCACAAACCGGAACGAGACCTCCGGATGCGCCAGCGCCTGCTTCTGCACAGCGGCAAACACCGCCGCGCCCTCCGCCGTGTCGGACTTCATGAACTTCATGCGCGCCGGTGTGTTATAGAACAGATCGCGGACCAGGATCGTCGTCCCATCGGCGCAGCCCGCGGGCTCCTCGGAGCGGATGACGCCCGCCTCGAGCGTGAGCGCCGTCCCGGACACGCTCTCGCGCGTCTTTGTGAGCAGATCGATGCGCGAAACGGAGGAAATGGCGGCGAGCGCCTCGCCGCGGAAGCCCAGCGTGCCGATGGCGGCCAGATCGTCCTTCGTCCGCAGCTTGCTGGTGGCGTGCCGCAGGAAGGCGATGCGCGCGTCAGCCGACTCCATGCCGCAGCCGTCGTCGGTCACGCGGATGAACGTCATGCCGCCGTTCTGAATTTCCACTGTAATGGTCTTTGAGCCCGCGTCGATCGCGTTCTCGACCAGCTCCTTGATGGCGGACGCCGGACGCTCCACCACCTCGCCCGCGGCGATCAGGTCTGCAACATGGGCGTCCAGCTGCTGAATTTTCGGCATGGAAATGACCTCCTTCCGGGAAATCGCGGCGCTTCTCTTACGGGAGTACAAGTATCCCGAAGGAGATCGCGTTGATGATGGCGTGTACGGTGATGGATGCCCAGATCGTCCCCGCCTTTTCATACGTCCAGCAGAGCGCCGCCGACGCGGGGATATAGGCAAGGCAGCTCAGAAGCACCGCGCCAAGCGCGTGCGCGCCGAAATACTGCCAGTTGTGCATCATCGTAAAAACGAAAATGGATGTGATATACGCAAGCGGGCGCGAGGCAGTCCGGATGGAGCCGAACACCAGCCCGCGGATGAGCGTTTCCTCAATGACCGGCGCGAAGATCACCGAGATCGCCAGCATGACATACCGGTTCTCCATCACCATCCCCGCGACGGTCGTGTTGTTATAGACCTCCATCGTGCCGCCGAGCTTCGAGACGGCGAACTGGACGGCGAGCGTCCCGACCTGATAGAACACAAAGCCGAGGATGCACGCCTGCACGAACTCCCAGAAGCTCGCGCCGAAAAAGCGCTGCCGGAGGAAGCTTCGGAAAATGATCAATACTGCCGCCAGATTGATCGCGAAGTACGCGATGTTGAGCGTGATGGTATCCATCGGCAGCTTCAGCGCCGTAAAAAGATACTGTAGGATCACGCTCAGCAGCACCAGATAAAACGGCAGATAGCACCATCCGGCGATGATCTCCGCCTTTGTAAGCCGCGCGTTAAAATAGCGCCCGGACGCGTTTCTTGCCATGTTTGACGCTCCTTTACCGCTTGCTACAGCATCTGCTTGAGCCGGTAGAGCACGTTCATCGCCTCGATGGGCGTGAGCGTCTCGACCGTGACCGCCTCCAGCGCCCGGCGCAGCTCGCCCGCGCCGAGATCGAGCATGGAGACCTGGTCGTCCTCCTGCTCCGCGCGCTTCGGCGCCGCCTGCGGCGCCTGCGTTTCAAGCTTTTTGAGGATTTCCCGCGCGCGCGTGATCACGCGCTCCGGCAGCCCCGCGAGCTTCGCGACCTCGACGCCGTAGCTGTCGTCCGCCGCGCCGGGGACGATCTTGCGCAGGAAGATCATGTCGCCCTGCCGCTTTTTCACGGCGATGTTGAAGTTCTGCACACCGGAAAGCTCCTGCGAGATATCGCTCAGCTCGTGATAGTGCGTGGCAAAGAGCGTCTTCGCGCCGAGCCGCTTGCGGTCGGCTGCGTATTCCAGCACCGCGCGTGCGATCGCCATGCCGTCAAAGGTCGACGTGCCGCGCCCGATCTCATCGAGAATGAGCAGCGACCGCGCGGTCGCGTTTTTCAGAATGTCCGCCACCTCCGACATCTCCACCATAAAGGTGGACTGCCCGGAGGCGAGGTCGTCCGACGCGCCGATGCGCGTAAAGATCTGGTCGACCACGCCGATGCGCGCCGACTTTGCGGGCACGAAGCTTCCCATCTGCGCCATCAGCGTGATGAGCGCCACCTGGCGCATATAGGTCGATTTGCCCGCCATATTGGGTCCCGTGATGATCGCCACGCGGCAGCCCTCCTCGCCGAGGCGGGTGTCGTTCGGGACGAACAGAGAGCCCTTGAGCATCTGCTCGACGACCGGGTGCCGCCCCTCGGTGATGGAGATCTCCCCGGACAGATCGATCTCCGGGCGGCAGTAGTGGTTATGTACCGCAACAGAGGCAAGGCTTGTCAGCACGTCGACCGCCGCAACGGCACGCGCCGTCTGCTGGACGCGCGGCGCGGCGTCCGCAAGCGTCTGCCGCACCTGCTGAAACAGCTCAAATTCCAGCGAGACGATGCGATCCTTCGCCGTAAGGATGGTGTTTTCCAGCTCCTTGAGCTCCTGCGTGATGTAGCGCTCGCCGTTTGCGAGCGTCTGCTTGCGGATGTAATAATCCGGGACCATGTCGATCTGCCCCTTGGCGACCTCGATGGCATAGCCGAACACGCGGTTATACCGCACGCGCAGGTTGCGGATGCCGGTCTTTTCCTTTTCCTTCGCCTCGATCTCGAGCATACACGCCGCGCCGTTTTCCTGCACGTCGCGCAGATGGTCGACCTCCTCGCTGTAGCCCTTGCGGATCATTTTGCCCTCGCGGACGGTAAAGGGAGGGTCGTCCACGATCGCGCGGGAAATGAGGTCGCGCAGATCGTCGAGCGTATCGAGCTGCCCGCACAGCACCTTCAAAAGCGCCGCGTCCATCGAGGCGAGGCGCTGCTTCAGCTCCGGCAGACGCTCGGTCCCGCGGCACAGCGCGACCATATCGCGGCAGTTGGCAGTCCCGGTGACGATGCGCGTGATCACGCGCTCGAGATCGGAAACGTCCTTGAGCGCCAGCGCCAGCTCCTCGCGGTCGATGTTCTTTTTGACCAGCTCATCTACCGCCGAAAGGCGCTTTCCGATGAGCGCCGGGGACAGGAGCGGTCTCTCCATCCACGCGCGCAGGAGCCGCCCGCCCATCGCGGTGCCGGTCTTGTCCAGCACCCACAGAAGGCTCCCCTTCTTTTCCTTCGAGCGCATGGTCTCCGTCAGCTCCAGATTGCGCCGGGCGGTCAGCCCGATGCCCATGAAGCGCCCGGCAAGATAAAATTCCAGCTCCCGGATGTGCGGCAGCGTATTTTTCTGCGCGTCCTGAAGCGTAGAGAGCAGTGCGCCCGCCGCCGATACGACCGCCGGCTCCGACTCCAGCCCCAGTTGCGCGACGCTCTTTCCGAACTGCCCGCAGACGAGCTTTTCGCAGCCTGCGTAGTCGAACGCCGCCTCCGCGCCGTGGTTGACGCAGCAGTGCAGCCGCTCGGAAAGGACTGCCTTCATCATCTCGCCCTCGCCCGCGCCGCCGCCGAGCAGGACCTCGACGGGCGCAAAGCTTCCGAGCTCGTTGCAGACAGCCTCCTCCGCGCCCTCGCCTCTGGCGCCGGTGGCGTAAAACGCGCCGGTCGAAATGTCGCAGAAGCAGACGCCCCAGCAGCCCGCGGTCTCGTAGATGCAGGCGTAGTAATTGTTTTTGGATTCCTCGAGCATGGAGCTCTCCGTCACCGTTCCGGGCGTCACGATGCGCACGATGTCGCGCTTGACCAGCCCCTTTGCCAGCGCCGGGTCCTCCATCTGCTCGCAGATCGCGACCTTATAGCCCTTCGCGACCAGCCGCCCGATGTAGCTGTCTGAGGAGTGATACGGGACGCCGCACATCGGCGTCTGATCGGCTTTTTCCTTGCTGCGGTCGCGCGTGGTGAGCGTCAGATCGAGCTCCTTGGACGCAAGACGCGCGTCCTCGTCGAACATCTCATAGAAATCGCCCAGACGGAAAAACAGCAGACAGTCCGGATTGCGTGCCTTGATCTCCCGGTATTGCTGCATCATGGGCGTGAGCTCTGCCATAATCTGACCCTCTTTCATAAATTCATTCGTGTTTCGCGCACTGCGTGCGCGGGGCTTTTTCGTATTCGTAGGGGCGGACGACTCTGTCCGCCCGCCGCGCCGCAGGCGCGGAATGTCTCCGACGGCATACTTTTTTCTGTCTTGCCAGAAAAAAGTATGCAAAAAAGAGGCGCTGGAGACGAAATAGCGCTGACGCGCAGAAAAACAAATCATTTTGTTTTACGTATTGTCGTTTCTCTTGCCGTAGACCGAACGCCCTTCGGGCGGCGCACTCAATTTTGTATACGGAAATATCGTACTGCGGTAAATATCTGACGTATGGAAGTCGAACAGTATTTGCCCTGTTAAGGGTTGTAGGGGCTGATGCCCACATCAGCCCTTCGCGCAACGGGCGGACAGAGTCGTCCGCCCCTACAGGTGAGACGCGGGTCGATGTGGGCATCGACCCCTACGAGCCTCTTGATATCGGAAACTCCACGAATTTCATACGTCAAATATTCAACGGGCGCGAACATAACAAAATGTATTTGTCTATCGCGCGGTCAGGAAACCCGATTTGACGGTCGCCCGAAGGGCGTTCCTTGACCGCCAATGTAACGACAACACGCAGAATGTCACGACCTGTTTTTCTGCGCGTCAGCGCTATAGAACGCGTCCCAGCGTCCTTTTCTTCCATATCTTTTCCCGCAAGAGGGAAAAGATATGGTCGCCGAAGGCACAGTTACGGTGTAACCGTAAACGCCGCACTGCGGTGCAATCGCAGAAGCCCCGCGCACACGCAGTGTACGCAAATTCAAACACTTTCTCCAACTAGACTCCACGTCGTGCAGCCCGTGATCTTCACATTCGTAAACTGCCCCATCAAACTGTCCGCTCCCGTCATGCGCACGAGCCGTCCGCCCTCGGTGCGGGCAGTGAGCAGTTCGCCGTCCTTTCCGTCGACCAGCACGCGCATCGTCCGCCCGACATACGCCTGATGAATTTCCTGCGAAATACGGTTTTGTACCTCGCACAGGCGGTCAAAGCGGCGGTTTTTCTCCTCCTTCGGGGTCGGATCGTCCATCTTTGCCGCAGGCGTGCCGGGTCGCGGCGAGAAAATGAAGGTAAACAGCGCGTCATAGCGCACGCGCTCGATGAGGCGGATGGTGTCCTCAAACTCCTCCTCCGTCTCGCCGGGGAAGCCGACGATCACGTCGCTCGTCAGCACCAGCTGCGGCATGATGCTCCTGCCGTACTCGGCAAGCGCAAGATACTGCGCCGAATCATAATGGCGGTTCATCGCCTTGAGCACGCGGTCGTTTCCGGACTGGAACGGCAGATGGAACTGCTTTGCGATCTTCTCATGCGAGGCAATGGTG
>CAKTVN010000031.1 GCA_934623545.1 uncultured Oscillospiraceae bacterium | reverse complement strand
ACCGTCCGCCACAGCATCGACACGCGCGATGCGTTTTACGACGCGGAGAATGAATTTGCCGACGAGGCGAATCCACAGCTCGAGGAGATGTTCCAGAGCGTTGATCTGGCGCTGCTGGCTTCGCCCTTCCGCAAGGAGTTGGAGGCGCACTACGGCACGCTCCTGTTTACGAACATGGAGATCTCGGTCCGGACCTTCAAGCCGGAGATCCTGGACCTGATGCAGGAGGAAAACAGGCTCGCGTCGCAGTATCAGAAGCTATATGCCTCTGCGATGGTCGAGTTCCGCGGCGAGACGATGCCGCTGACGAAGCTGGGACCGTACCTGCAAAGCGCGGACCGTGAAACGCGCCGTGAGGCGTGGACCGTGCGCGGGGCGTTCTTTGACGCGCACCGCGCGGAGCTGGACGAGCTCTACACGAAGCTGGTCAGGTGCCGCAACGAGCAGGCGCGCCGCCTCGGACACGAGAATTTCATCCAGCTGGGCTATGACCGCCTCGGGCGCAACTGCTATACGCCGAAGGACGTCGCCGCGTTCCGCGAGCAGATCGCGGCGGACATGGTGCCGCTCGTCGCCGAGCGCAAGCGCGCGCAGCAGACGCGCCTCGGGGTCGAGAAGCTGCGCTTCTATGACGACACGGTGCTCACACCGGAGGGAAACGCCAAGCCGGAGGGCACGGCGGAGGAGATCCTTGCCGCGGGTAAGCGGATGTATGAGGAAATGAGCCCGGAGACGGCGGAGTTCATCGACACGATGTTCGAAATGGAGCTGTTTGATGTCTGCGCCAAGCCCGGCAAGGCGCCCGGCGGTTACTGCACCGGCTTCCCGAAATACAAGGTCCCGTTCATCTTCTCGAATTTCAACGGCACCGCCGGGGATGTTGACGTGCTGACGCATGAGATGGGGCACGCGTTCGCGGATTTCTGCGCGTACAGGCAGGACTATCCGGTGCTGCTGCAAAACCCGACCTATGAGGCGTGCGAGTGCCACTCGATGTCGATGGAGTTTCTGACGCAGGACTTCCACAAATACTTTTTCGGTGCGGCGACGGCGAAATATGAGCGCGAGCACTGCGAAAGCGCGCTCATCTTCATCCCCTATGGCTGCATGGTCGACGAGTTCCAGCATCTGATGTATGAAAACGAAGACCTGACCCCGGAGGAGCGCAACGAGATCTGGCTCCGGCTGGAGAAAAAATACCGCCCATGGATCGACTTTGACAACCTGCCGTTCTACGCAAGAGGCGGCGGCTGGCAGCAGCAGCTCCACATCTATCTCGACCCGCTGTATTATATTGATTATTGTATGGCGCAGACGGTGGCGTTCCAGTTCTGGATCGCGTCGATGCGCGACCGCAAGGATGCCTGGATGCGATATATGCGCTTCGTGAACGCCGCCGGCAGCAAGACCTTCGCGCAGCTGTGTGCAGATTCCGGCATCCGGCTGCCGTATGAACCGGGGTGCATCCGCGCCATCGGCGAGGAGATCGCCCGCTGGTTGAGAGAAAACGGTTAAATGATTGCAATTTTCACAAAACCTACGGCATACACCAAATCACTTTTTGTGTTTCAAAAGTGCAGAAACGGTTGAAATTTTCGCGCTTTTTTGGTATGATATTTGATATAAATAAATGTGTACGCGTGAGGAATCTAGCTGTCCTTGGCTCGCGGACACGGACGTGAGAATGAGACGATCCGATCACGAAAGCCGCAAAAGGGGATCCCCTTTTGCGCGCAGACTGCCTCGCAGTCTGCATGAAATGCTGTATATAGCGGCTCCGGCGATCGCTGGGGCGGGTATATAAGGAACCTCTGAATCGATGGTCATCGGGTCTCGACGGATATTTTGCCCCAATTCCGCGGTTTGGAAAACCTGAAATACATATAATAGTATTCCTGCGTTTTTCAAATCCTGTCTTGAGGCAAGAGCCTTCGCCGAATCCGGCTGCCTGTCTCATCAGAGCTTCCATAAATTATAACAGGAGGGTAAAAAATGAAGAAACTCACCAAGCTGCTGGCGCTTGTTCTGGCTCTGGTCATGGTTCTTTCCCTGTTCGCAGGCTGCTCCAAGCCCGCGCAGGAAGAGACTCCGGCTCCCAGTGAGAACACGCCCGCCGAAGACAACAAAACCGACAACACGGAAACCCCTGCCGACGAGACTCCCGAAGAGCCTGTCGAGTACGTTGATCCGACTGCGGATATGGACTATGACGAAGCGTCCGCCTATCTGTACGAAGAGAACCTCGGCGAGTTCTATGAGTATCTGACCGAAGGCAAGGAAGCTGAGAACGTCTCCGAGGGCTATGCGCTGATGGCGCTTGCCGAGGCAAAGCTGCTCGAGTCCGGTCTTCTGCTTCCGCAGAGCTCCAAGGGCGGCAACTATGCCATCTCCCGCCTTGTCCGCCGCAGCGCTTCCACGGTCCTGTGGGGCAACGATGCCTATCGCTTCCACAATGTGCTGGTCGCGACCGAGCCCATCGCGGCTGCGGATCAGGCCGAGATCGTTGCGCTGTGGAACGAGCTCAGAGGCACCGGCACCTTCACCGAGAAGGTCAAGGAGCTTGTCACCTCCAAGGGCTACACGCTGAAGGATACCTATTCCATCGGCTATGCCTCCGATCCCAAGACCTGGGACGTTCAGGCTACCTCCCGCGCTGCCGACTCCGAGGCGATCGTCAACACCTATGACGGTCTGATGGAGTATGACAACGAAAACGAGCTGAAGCCCGCTCTGGCGGAAAGCTACGAGTCCAAGCTCAACGACGACGGCACCGAGACCTACACCTTCCATCTGCGCCAGGGCGCCAAGTGGACCGACTCTCAGGGTCGTGAGCTCGGCGAAGTGACTGCGGACGACTTTGTCGCCGGTATGCAGCACGTCATGGACGCGATGGGCGGTCTGGAGTACCTGCTGGGCACCGAGGGCGCCAACATTGTCAACGCGGACGCTTATGTTGCGGGCGAAGTCACCGACTTCACGCAGGTCGGCGTCAAGGCGGTCGACGATTATACGCTCGAGTACACCTGCGCGGCTCCCTGCTCCTACTTCATCACCATGGTCGGCTACGGCGTTTTCGCTCCGCTGAACCGTGCATACTTCCTGTCCAAGGGCGGCGCGTTCGGTCTGGACGAGTACGCAGCGGCTGTTGAGGCTGGCACCTGCACCTATGGTCAGACCCCGAACGACATCGCTTACTGCGGACCGTATCTGGTCACCAGCGCGACTGCCGAAAACAGCATCGTCTTCCAGGCGAACCCGTCCTACTGGAACGCCGACAACATCACCATCAAGACTCTGACCTGGATGTTCAACGACGGCAAGGACGCCACCAAGGCTTACAACGATATGAAGTCCGGCGTCATCGACGGCTGCGCTCTGAACTCCGCTGCGGTCGAGGCTGCAAAGGCTGACAATTCCTTTGACACCTATGCTTATACCTCCGACACCGACGCAACTTCCTTCTGTGCATTCACGAACCTGAACCGCTTTGCGTTTGCGAACTTCAACGACACCACCACCGTCGTTTCCTCGCAGACCGAGGAGCAGGCTGCCGCGACCAAGCACGCGATGCGCAATGTCCACTTCCGCCGCGCTCTGCTGATGGCATGGGACGTTCCCAGCTACAACGCACAGGTCGTCGGCGAGGAGCTGAAGTACGCCGCTCTGCGTAACTCCTACACGCCGGGCAACTTCGTTTCCCTGCTCGAGGATGTCACCGTCTCCATCAACGGCACCGAGAAGACCTATCCCGCTGGCACCTACTACGGTCAGATCGTTCAGGATCAGATCGATGCGGACGGCGTGAAGATCACCGTTTGGGATGCTGCCAACCAGACCAGCGACGGCTTTGCGGGCTGGTACAACGTTGACAACGCAGTCGAAGAGCTCAACATCGCCATCGAAGAGCTGGCGGCTGAGGGTCTGGAAGTTTCCGCTGAGAATCCGATCTACATCGACATCCCCTGCTGGACCACCAATGAGACCTATGCAAACCGCGGCAACGTCACCAAGCAGTCCATCGAGAACGCTCTGGGCGGCGCAGTCGTTGTCAATCTGGTTGAGTGCGTCGATGCGCAGCAGTGGTACTATGCCGGCTACTACGCCGACACCGGTGCCGACGGCAACTACGACATCTACGACGTCTCCGGTTGGGGTCCCGACTACGGCGATCCGTCGACTTACCTGAACACCATGCTGCCCGACTATGCCGGCTACATGACCAAGTGCACTGGTATGTTCTAATCCGACCATAACGATTTTCCCATAAGATCATCCGGTGGGGGGAGAGCCTCGGTTCTTCCCCCACTCCTCACACAGGCGTGCTTTCCCCGCAACGCAGGGGAAACTCCGCGCCTGTCATTAAAAAAGGCATCAGTTGACACAGATCCCCACGCCCGAGCTGCTTTGCGCGTGGGTGTTCGTGTCAACTGATGCGAGAAGGGTTGATTATGTCAAAATATTTAGTAAAGCGTTTGCTGTTCGGCATCCTGTCGGCTTGCGCGGCTACGATTATCGTTATGGTGATGATCTATTCCATGCTTGACCGTAATCTGGTCTTTGCAATGGACCCCGTTTACAGCCATCAGCTCAATAACGCAAAAACCACCTATAAATTCCGTAAGTGGAAGGAATACGGCTACCTCGACTATGTGACGTATGCCGATTATCTGAACAAGCTCGCAAAGAACGGCGACATCGACGAAGAGACCCGCGAAGCGGCGTCCAAGCTGCCCCGAACGATCGAGAAGGCAGACGGCGTTGTTGCGGAATATATTGAAAAGTTCACCGACTATTATGAGTCGCAGGGCTATACGGTCGTCCCGCTGGACGCCAAAATGCAGGGCAAGCGCAAAGTCGCCTCCGGCGGCGCGCAGCAGCTCTTTGCGCACAAGGATACGCCGCTTGTGGTGCGCGTGCTGAAATACTTCGGCAGTATTCTCACCGTGGACAACATCCATAATGTCCAGGAGGATATCGGGAAAAGAGGTCTGACCTTCACCTGGTATGACCCGGTCTACGGAGGGACGAAATTCTCGCCTGCATTGATCGGCAACGGCACGACGCACAAGTATCTCATCTATTTTGATGACAATTTCCCCTATTTCCATCAGAATCTTCTGACGATCAGCCTTGGTACCTCCTATGTTGTCAACCAGGGCGTGGACGTCTTTACCACTATGACCAAATCGCAGGGCTCTTACGTCAAGAGCACGATGACGTTCCCGACGGGTCTGACCGAAGAGAGCGCCGACGACCTGCATTCGGCGACCTATGCCGCCGGTTCGCGCGAGACCAACCAGATCGCGGCGGACCGCTTCACGGATGATTACACCAACGTCCTGACGGTCAGCAACAATATGTCCAAGATCGGCTTCTCGTTCGTGATGGGCATTTTGTCAAGCGTTCTGGCGTATCTGCTCGGCATTCCGCTCGGCATTCTCATGGCGCGCAAGAAGGACAAGCTTGTCGACCATATCGGTACGGTCTACATCGTCTTCAGCCTTGCGGTCCCGTCCCTTGCCTATATCTTCATGGTCAAGGCGATCGGCGGTATGGCGGGTCTTCCGACGACGTTTGACCTTGAGAAAAACAGCAAGGCGATGTTCGTGCTGCCGATCATCTCACTGGCGCTGCCGCAGCTCGGCAACCTCATGAAATGGCTGCGCCGCTATATGATCGACCAGATGAACTCCGACTATGTCAAGTTCGCGCGCTCCGGCGGTCTGTCTGAGAGCGAGATCTTCACGAAGCATATCTTCAAGAACGCAGCGATCCCGCTGGTCCACAGCCTCCCGGCGACGGTCCTCGGCGCGCTGGTCGGCGCGATCATCACCGAGCGCGTTTACGTCGTCCCGGGCGCCGGCAACCTGCTGACCACCGCGATCAACGCCTACGACAACAGCGTGATCGTCGGTCTGACGCTGTTCTACGCGCTGCTGTCGGTCGTGTCCGTCATTCTGGGCGACCTGCTCATTACGCTGGTCGATCCGAGAATCAGCTTCGTCTCGAAAGCAAGGTGAGTGAATATGAAGAAAAACGAATATGTGAACGTCGACGATCTGGGTCTGTCGGAGGAGGAGCTCTTCTCCCGCATCGACAACAGCAGTCTCGACTCGGAAAAGATCACCGCGCCGCGGTATTCCTACTGGCACTCCGTGTTCCGTGTCTTCTTCAAGAAGAAGCTCAACATCATCATCCTTGCCATCCTTGCGCTGGTCATCGTCTTCTCCTATATTTACCCGATCTTCTCCGGCTATGACCGGTTTGCGAACCTGCTGAACGCGAGCGCGAAGCATCTGAGCCCGTCCAAGGCGATCGCGAAGTACGGCTTCAGCATCCACACCATGCTTGGCACCGGCGACGCCGGTCAGTCCACGTTCGACGCCATCTGGCACGGCGCGGAGATCTCCCTGTCGCTCGCGTTCATCTGCGCGGCGATCAACCTGACCGTCGGCGTCGTGATCGGCGCGCTGTGGGGCTTCTCAAAGAAGTTCGACTCGATCATGATGGTCATCTACAACATCATCGGCAACATCCCCTATATCCTGCTCATCTCCGTCATCGTCATGATCATGACCGCAAGCTTCTGGTCGATGGTCTTCGCGCTGACGGTCACGGGCTGGCTCGGCATCGCGTACTTCATCCGCACGCAGGTCGTCATCATCCGAGACCGTGAGTATAACCTCGCCTCGCGCTGCCTCGGCACGCCGACGGTGCGCATCGCGATGAAAAACATCCTGCCGTTCATGACCTCCGTCATCGTGACGCTGGCTGCGACGGAGATCCCGTCCTACATCTCCTACGAGGTCTTCCTGTCCTACATCGGCATGGGTCTTTCCGAGATGTCGCTCGGCAAGCTGATCTACGCGGCTGAAAGCGCCATGGTCACGCCCGGCTGGGGCTTCGAGTTCTGGAGCCCGGTCCTGCTTGCATCCATCATCACGATCATTTTGTATGTGGTCGGTCAGAATCTGGGCGACGCATCCGACCCGAGAACGCATAGATAAGGGGTGCAGCATGGAAGATAAGAAAGTATTGCTCTCGATCAAGGACCTGAAGATCAAATTCCAGGTCCGCGGCAGGACCTTAACTGCCATCCGCGGCATCTCGCTGGACATCTATGAAAACGAGTCCATCGCCATCGTCGGCGAATCCGCCGCGGGCAAATCCGTGTTTACCAAGACCTTTGCCGGTATGCTGGATGACAACGGCTACATCGACAACGGCAGCATCATCTTCAACGACCCCACCCTTGCCGACACGACCGTCGACTACGACGCGCAGGCGCGCAGCAAGGTCGCGTCCATGAAGCGCCAGCTCGACCGCTATTCCAAGCTGGAGCTCGGCGCGGCGACGTACCGCGAAATGCTGGAGCTCAAGTCCGCGAACAAGGCGCGGACCGGTCTGAGCGAGGCGGAAACGCAGGAGATTGATGCGCAGATCAGCGACCTGACCTTCCAGCGGACGGAGCTCTATAACCTCAAGCAGACCATCGACCCGTCGAAGGAAAAGGCAAGAGTCAAGGAGACCGCGAAGCAGATCTCCGCGCTCGACGACCAGATCAAGGCGCTGAAAAACAAAAAGGAAACCATCATTCACGAGCACCGCGAGGCTGCCAAGAAGGACACCGGCTACGAGAAGGACTACGAGCAGAAGCTCGCGGCGCTTCAGAAGCGCTATGCGGTGGAGTGTGCGGGCGAGATCAGCGAAGAGACCGAGGCGCGCAACGAGATCCTCGCGAAGGAAATTTATCTTTCCGTCGGACGCTACAGCCTGTATCGCCGGCTGAAGTCCATCTCGGGGCTGCTGCGCACGCTCAAGAAGGCAATGCAGCTCGGCGTCGACCTTTCGGACGACGCGGTGCGCACCAATGTCTTTGACGAGGTCGCCTTCCGTGTCCGCTATCTGGACGAGACCGCAGACAAGCTGCACGGCACGTGCGTCATTGACCTTGCGAAGATTCGCTATCCGCGCGACTGGGACCAGATCCGCGGCGGCAAGATCGCAACGGTCTTCCAGGACCCGATGACCTCGCTCAACCCGATCATCACGATCGGCAAGCAGATCACGTCGGTCATTCTCAAGCATCAGGACTGCTCGGAGGCGGAGGCAAGAGCCAGAGCCATCGAGCTGATGAAGAAGGTCGGCATCCCGAACGCGGAAAACCGCTTTGACGACTATCCGTTCCAGTATTCCGGCGGTATGCGCCAGAGGATCGTCATCGCCATTGCGCTTTCCTGCCAGCCGAAGATCCTGATCTGCGACGAGCCGACGACCGCGCTGGACGTCACCATTCAGGCGCAGATCCTCAAGCTCATCAAGGAGCTTCAGAAGGAATTTGGCTACACCATCGTGTTCATCACGCACGATCTCGGCGTTGTGGCAAACATTGCAGACCGCGTGGCGGTGCTGTATGCCGGTCAGATCGTCGAGCTCGGTACGGTGCACGACGTGTTCCTCGACCCGCGCCATCCCTATACGTGGGCGCTGCTGTCGTCCCTGCCGCAGCTTGCGCAGCGCGATACGACACTGTATTCCATCGCGGGCACGCCGCCCTCGCTCTATAACAAGATCATCGGCGACCCGTTTGCGCCGAGAAACCCCTACTGTCTGAAGATCGATACGGTCAAGGAGCCCCCGATGTTCCAGATCTCGCAGACGCATTTTGCGAAGACCTGGCTGCTGGACCCGAGAGCGCCGAAGATCGAAAAGCCGGAAGCGATTCAGGATATTCATGAAAAGCTCATCCGCGCATTCAACATATAGGAGGGCAGGGCTGTGGCAAATAAAGATCAAAACACAAAAACCAGAACGGCGCATCTGCCGGAGCATGGTCCGATCGACCCCAGCAACGGCAAGGAGATCCTCCTCTCGCTGAAAAACGTCGACATCACCTTCGGCAAGGGCGATAATGAGGTTCGCGCCGTCAAGAACGCCTCCTTCGATATCTACAAGGGCGAGACCTTCTCGCTGGTCGGCGAGTCCGGCTCGGGCAAGACGACCATCGGTCGCGCGGTCATCCGCGTCAACCCCTGCGCCGCCGGTGAGATCGACTATAAGGGCGTTCGCATTTCCGGTAAAATTCCGCGTTCGCTGGACCGTGAGGTCATCCGCAACATCCAGATGGTCTTCCAGGACCCGGCTGCATCGCTGAACGAGCGCGCGACCGTCGACTATATCGTCTCGGAGGGTCTCTACAACTTCCATCTGTTCAAAAACGAAGCCGACCGCGTGCAGAAGGTCGAGAACATGATCACTGAGGTCGGTCTTCTGCCCGAGCATCTGACGCGCTATCCGCACGAATTTTCCGGCGGTCAGCGGCAGAGGATCGGTCTGGCGCGCGCCATGGTCATGGAGCCGGAGCTGGTCGTCGCGGACGAGCCGATCTCCGCGCTGGACGTCTCCATCCGCGCGCAGGTGCTGAATCTGCTCAAGAAATTCCAGCGCGAGCAGGGCACGACGTATCTGTTCATCGCACACGACCTTTCCATCGTCCGCTTTATCTCCGACCGCATCGGCGTCATCTACAAGGGCGACATCGTGGAGGTTGCAGACGCGGAGGAGCTGTTCAACTTCCCGCTGCATCCGTATACGCGCTCGCTGATCTCCGCAATTCCAATTCCGGATCCGGATCTGGAGAAGAACAAGGTGCTCTTCAGCTACGACCCGACGATCCATGATTACAGCGAGGAAAAACCGGAGCTGGTCTGCATCGGGCACAACCACTATGTCTACGGCAGCAGCAAGGAGATTGAGACCTATAAGGACGTCCGCGAAAAGGGCGTTCCGCTCAAGAGCATTACCATCCTTCCTGAGGAAGAGCGCATTGCGATGGAAGAACGCAAGGCTGCCGAGGGCAAGAAGGACGACGAAGAGGCGATGTCCGGCAGCAACTACATTCTGGACGCGCCGCTGCATGACACCGGCAGCTTCTGGCTGGCGCTGCTATCCTTCTTCCTGCCGATTTTGGGCTTGATCGGCGGATGGATCTACCGAAAGTACCACTATATCCGCAACTACAAGATGTGTAAGAAGGGCGCGATCGCCGGTCTGATCACATTGGGCGTTGTTGTGGCTCTGATCGCGGTGCTTGTCGGGCTGTCCGTCCTGTAGCGAGGCGCTATGGGTCGTTCGGCTAGAGATCGCCGCCCGCAGCAGCCGCGTCCGGTACAGCGCATTCAGCTGCCGGAGGGCGACACGACAAAACGGATGATCGCGGTGGTCGTTCTGATCGCGCTAGGCGTGGGATTTTTGACCTACGGCGTGTCGCAGCTCGTCAGCCGAAGCGCCGGCTGGACGCAGATCGAGGCAAAGACCTCGAGCGAGATGAACTGCACGTCGGAGTTCGTGCTGCAATACGATCTGGGAAAGGGCGAGACCTCGGCGACGGTCGAGTATAAGCGCCTGTCCGCGCTCTATACCGAGGCGGCGACGCGCGCCTATCAGATGTATCACGCGACGGAGCTGTTTGAGGGCTGCCGGAATCTTGCGTATCTGAACCAGCATCCGAACGAGATGGTCACGGTCGACGCGGCGCTCTATGCGGCGCTGGAAGCGGTCGTAGATTCCGGGAGCAGGCTTCTGTTTCTCGGACCGGTCTATGAGCAGTATGACGCGCTCTTCGGCTGTGTGTACGACTATGAGGCGGAGAATTTTGACCCGCTTCTGGACGCGGATGTCAAGGCGTATGTGGACGCGGCAGCCGCGTTTGCGGCGGACCCGGACGCGGTCTCGCTGGAGCTGCTCGGAGACGGGCAGGTGCGGCTGAACGTGTCGGAGAAGTATCTCCGCTTCGCGGAGGAAAACGAGACCGCGGCGCTGCTGGATTTCTTCTGGCTGAAAAATGCGTTCATTGCGGACGATCTGGCGCAGGCGCTGAAGGAAGCCGGATACACCCGCGGGGGGCTGTCGAGCTACGACGGCTTTTCCCGCCGCCTTGGCAGCGGGGAGGACTATTCCTTCAACATCTACGACCGGGTGGGGGAGGCGACCTATCCGGCGGCGGTGATGCGCTGCGGCGAAGCGGACGCGATCGTCTATCTGCGCGGCTACGCGCGTAACGAGCTGGATACGCTGCACTATTACACCTACGCCGCCGGCGAGGTGCGCACACCCTATATCGCGCTACGCGACGGATTGAGCCACGCGGCTGTGAACGATCTGACGGCGTATGCCTCCGATCAGACCTGCGGGCAGATCGCGCTGGCGCTGGCGGAAATCTATCTGGCGGATTCGCTGGATGAGACGGCGCTGTTGGCGCTCCGGCAGCGGGGCATTGATACGGTCTACTGCAAGGACCGCGTGATCCTGCACACGGACCCTGCAATCGTGCTGGAGCAGCTGTTCCAAAATGAGCGTATCACATATACGCAGAAGACGATTTCCAAGTAAAAGAAGCGGACCCGCTGTAAAGCGGGTCCGTTTTTGTCACCCCGAAGGGGTGACAAAAAATGCCACCCTTGCGGGCGGCATGATTTTTTACCGTTCGGTTCCGACGAAGAAGATCGCGAGCGTTCCGGGACCGGAATGCGCGCCGATGACAGGACCGGTGTAGTTGATGACAATGTCCTGAATGCCGAAGCGCTCCCGGATGAGTCCGGCGGCGTACTCGGCGTCCTCGATGCAATCACCGTGGCAGATGAACACGGTCTGGCTGGAGGGGTCGATGGCAGTCTGCTCCATGCGGTCGACCAGAGCACGGATGGAAGCCTTGCGCCCTCTGGCTTTGGAGACGTTGGCGAGTTTGCCGTCGTTGTCGGTGTGCATGACAGGCTTGATCTGAAGCGCGGTGCCGAGCAGCGCTGTGGAGGCGGAGATGCGCCCGCCGCGCTTGAGATACATGAGGTCGTCCACCGTGAACCAGTGGCACAGATGCGGGCGAAGCTCCTCCAGATAGGCGGCGAGCTCCTCC
>CAKTVN010000030.1 GCA_934623545.1 uncultured Oscillospiraceae bacterium | reverse complement strand
TATCAAAATCACGGAATCGGTTACGCCAAAGGCGGAACCTTTCTGATTAAAGAATTTAATCAGAAAATAGTATTACATAATACAGTTTCCATCCACATCCAGAAAGTCGCATTTTGATGCGCCGAACGGATACTTCAGGAGAAAGACATAGGGGAGATCATCCGAAGAAAGCTCCGTTTTGGAGAGGACGGTTCCCGCGCCGTTACTGTAAACGATCGTGCAGCAATTCGGGTCGTTGATCAGGAACGCATCCTCCGCCTGCCATATGATGTGGACGATGTCCCTTGCGTAGACCATCGGTCTGCTGACCTTTATCAGCCGGTAGCCGCCGCTTTTCAGCAGCTGGCACTCAGCCGCCCAGTAGGACACCGAGTAGTCGCCCCGCATCGAAAACCAGAGCAGCGCGTTTTCCTCCGCGGTATATTCCCCGGCGAAGGATAAAGCGGCGTCCTCGTCCGTGAGTCCCAGCTCCTTCCGGAGAAGGGGTATCATATCCTCCGGCGTTTTGGCTGTTTTCCGGTTTGATAGTATGGCAGCAGTCAGGACCAGCGCCAGTACCAGAAGCAGCGCTGCGAACAGAAAAATGCGCTTTTTTCATCATTTTTCCCTCCCGGCGCGTTTCGTGCGTCAGTCGTCCAGAACGACGATCAGCATAGTGATGGTGTAGGCGTTGCTGTCGTTTGTGAAGCTCGCCCAGACGACGCCCGCGTGCTGCGGCGTGACCGTCATGTCCGTCGCCGTGCCCCAGCTCGACTCGGTGAAGGCGACATCCGCCGCGTCACCGGTCGTCTCCATGGAGATGATGGAGCCCGCGTCAAAGTCCGTCGTCAGGACGAACCGGCGCTGCCCGCTGCTTTTGTGCAGCACCATGAGCGGCTGGCTGACCTTGAAGATATCCGACGAGCCGCCGGGATTGGATTCGTCGGCAAACCGCGCAAGGGCGGTCAGGATCGTGTTCTGTGCGTCCGTCGTTTGCGAGGAGGAGAGCGCCTCCGCCTGCTGCTGCCATTGTGCCAGCTCTTCGTTCAGCGCCTCGATCTCGCTGTCCCGCTGCGCCAGAAGCGCCTCGCTCTCGGCGGCGGACTGTTCCGCATCCTGCGCGCGCGACTGCGCCGACTGGCGCTCCAAGTCCATTTGACCCAGCTCCTGACGGAGCGAGTCTGATTCCTCCGCATACGCGGCGAGCATCTTGCCCGAATTTCGTCCGGTCAGATACTGATAGGCGTTTGCCGCGACCGACAGGAACAGCAGCACCGCAAGCACGATCGCAAGTACCTTGCCGCCGGACGACTGCCGGGGCGCTTCCTGCGCCTTCTGCGGCGGCTCAGCGGGAGCCGCGGGCGCAGCCTTGGGATAAGGCGGCGCTGCTGGCTTTATCGGCTCTGCGGAATATACCGGCTCCTCCGGCTGCGGCTGGACTGTTGGCTGTGCGGAGGATACCGGTGGTTCCGGCTCCGTCGGAGCTGACGGCTGCACAGGAGGTACAGGCATTTCAGGCTGCTCCGGAAGCGGCGGCTGCTTCGAAGCCGGTGCAGGGGAGACCGGCTCCTCCGGCTGTTTCGAGACCGGCGGCACCGGAGCTGGCGGCTCCAGCGAGCTCTGGATGAGCGCCTGCTTCTGACCGCAGTAGCGGCAGAATTTGCTGCTGTCGGAAATCTCTTTTCCGCAATATGGACAGATCATGACAGTCCCTCCCAATTTCTTTTCTGAACTATCTTAGCATCTTTTTTTGCTTCTGTACACACAAATTTCACCGAAAACCGCGTTCCGGCGCTCAAAACGCACACCTTTTCCGCTCGACAGAAATTTTCCGAAACTGGGACTTGACATTTCCACGAATTATGCTATAATAAGCGAGCTGTTTGAGAACACCTGCTGCTGTAGCTCAGTCGGTAGAGCGCGTCATTGGTAATGACGAGGTCGGCAGTTCGAATCTGCCCAGCAGCTCCAACATTTACCGCTTGAATCGAAACGATTTGAGCGGTTTTTGCTGCCTATATGCAATTTTACACATACTTTTCCACTGATTCCATTTTGGAGTACACAGCAGAAACCCATACAAAAACCCATACCGCCCCTAAAAAGAGCAAGAAGCCGAGGTTTATTCCCCGGCTTCTTGTTTTTCACCAATGCAATCTAAAACATAATCACGCAAGACTGCATTTGAGGTCTTGCCTATCTCGGCGCAGTAAGTCTTAAACTTCTCGGCCTGTTCCTTCTTGACCCGGCAAGCAAGACTCGCTATGTTTTTCGCTTGGTATTTCTTATTTGCTCTTTTTTTTGCTTCTGATATAGGCACATATACGCCCCCTTTCTTTTGATGTTATTGTATCATATTAGAGCATGATTAACTATGTAAAAATACTACAAAAATACATGATTAACCTTGTGCAATATTCCGTCTTGATACATAGTTAACCATGTAGTACAATAAGACCATCGCAAGGGAACACAGCGAAGGTCGAACACATACGCGACAACGTAAGAGCGGGAACGGAGAAGCTTGAGAGAAACGCCTAAAGGGCTAGATACTCAGAGCCGCCCGCCGCCAAAGCTCCCGAGCAAAAGAAAAGCGTCCTGCATGCCGTTGAAAGCAAACACAGGACGCAACCACAAAAGGGGTCGCGGTCAGTATACCACGCCCAGCCGAAAATTGAAAGGGGTATTCACATGAGCAACACGGAAATTCAAGGCAAGGTCAACGAACTGCGCGAGCTGCGCCGGATGGTGGACGAGCTTGCCGCCGAGATTGAGGGCATTCAGGATACGATCAAGGCGCACATGACCGCCATTAACGCCGATACGCTGACTGGTGCGGATTACAAGGTCACATGGAAGACCGTAACGGGTAGCCGCTTCGACAGCACGGCGTTCAAGAAGGCAATGCCCGAGCTTGCAGAGCGCTTCACCCGCTCGACCACTTCGCGTAGATTTGTTGTAGCGTAACGGGAGGGCAATTATGGACGAAAGATATATTATCGCCCCCGCTGCGCTCAAGGCGGAACTGTTCGGCGCTGAACTGAACGCCGTATCTGCGCATGGGCTTCTTGAACACGTGCTTGAACCGATGATTCACCGTCAAACCTGCGAGGGGATTCTGGAAGAATACGCAAAGGAGACCGACGGCGATCTGGACAAGGCCGCCCGCGAGTGGATGGAGGAGAACTTTGACGCGCTGGGCGCGGCACTGTTCGCGGTTGAGCAGTTGGTTTCTCTTACCGCAGACACGCTGCAAATGCTCCCTGTGGTGCAGACGAAGGAGGAAAATTGATATGTTCATTTCCAGAACGACAAGAGCAGAACGCGTGACGATTGAAACAGCGCTTGACAGCGCATTTCTGAAAATCGATCAGGCCGAGCAGCTGATTTATGACCTTATCGATGCGTTTTTAAGTGACCGAGAGCAAAAAACGCTTGACAAAAGAGCCGCGGAAACGATACGGAACAACCTGTGGATCGCCGATGACTTACTCGCAGACGCGCAGCTGGAATATCACCTGCACGCCGGACACGGTGATGCTCCCTGCGTACAGCAGTATCTCGAAAGCGCAGCACGGGCAAAGGCTAACGTGGAAGACGAAGAAGCGCATAATCGTGAATTGAAGGCGAAGCATCGTGACACAAAAGCAGGCTGATTCCGTTCACAAGCGACGTTGATATGCGCCGCAATAATAGACAGACCGTGAGGATAATTCCCCACGGTCTGTTTCGCTATGCCGTTCTGAGGCGTCCAGCGCCCTGTGACGGCATTTTTCGGTTTCTGTATAACGAAGGTCGTATGAAACATTTACGGTCGTTAGTGCGCCGCGGCGCATCTCTGGAAGCAAACGAACGTTCGCGTTCCTTCAAGCGTTCATCAGCGAAATTTCGCTGGTGAATAACGTGAGGGACGGAGTTTGTGTCTCCGTCCCTATATATTGGAAATATATAATGGCACTTCACACTCTACGCGCCCAAGTGCTTTAGGGCGCTGCCCGCCTCACTACCTCGGACGGGGCTTTGCAAGGGAACAAAGGATAGGCAATCCCGCGCTCTTGCTGCGTACTGCCGGTCTTTCTCCGGCTGTTTGCCTCTGCATCGCTCCTTAAAGGCTACAATTTCAACCGTTGCTGTTCGTTGTATAGCGGTAAGGTGCTTCTGTACCATCCCAATCATGCACGGCAGCCGGTGTGATTGCCGTGAGTTTGTCGGGATCGTTCCACAGATCAATATACATTTTGTTGGAAAGCGCGGAATTTGCGTAGTTCTCTAACGTATCAGCGGCATCGTTCAGATCTTTTTCGCTGAAGTATGGGCGCTCAATTACAATGCCGTCTTTCAGCGAGCGCCGCCATGCAAGCTCCATCATGGTATGATTGTTTACAGCCTTTGCAGCGTCGAACATTCGCGTCAGATCGGCTTTGTTCAGCTCCACGCCGCTTTCAAGCAGTTTCGCATCTGCGGTCAGTTCGTCGCCTTTCAAGATATAGCGCTCCGCAATCTGCTTGCGGAAATCGTCAACGGTGGTTTTGATCGCTTTGTGAGCTGCAAGAATTTCTGCGTCCGTCTTTGCCTTTACGGGTGCGAATTTTTCAGCATAGACGGTGGGTGAGTAATAGCCGCTCCACTTGCGCTCAAAGGTTGCGGCTTCTTCCTGCGCTGCGGCAATCGCGGCGCGGCTACTGGTAACGGTGTTTTTCAGATTGTTTACAAAAGACATAATTTTTTCCTTTCTGCGGTCTTTCCCGCCGCCTATCTTCAACTTGCTCAGTTTTGAGCGGGGTGTGCGCAAAATTGAGCGAAAGTTCCTTCAGTCCAAATTTGGACAGTTTTCATAACAGTTTCTGAATACGCTGTCGGCTTCATAGCTGATCTCAAAGAGCGGGGTATGATAGCCTGCGTGATCCTTTACAAGCTCGCGGTTTGCATCATCCAGCGCATGGAAAGCCGGAATGATCTGTTTTTCCCATGTCTGCTTTTCAATGCTCTTGAAGCAATGCGGGCAGGTGCGGGCACAATCTCCGTTCGTGATGCTCCGCGCGTATACTTCCCATGTGCCGCCGCAGAAATGGCATCTGATTTTCATATAGCCCATGTTATGACCTCCTTTCTTTAGGCGCTCTGCCCTCGTTTGCGGTAAATCTCACGATCCAACGCATAAGAGAGGCTGTCTATACTGTGGTTGTCCCTGTCGGGGAGAGAGGAAAGCACATTGCCGTCCTTGTCCTTTTCGTATTCGTAGTTTGCAAGCTCCCGCGCCGCATTTGGCGTCCTTGCAGGATCAACCACAATGCGCCGGTGTTGCAGCCACTTGACACGATACGCCACGCATCCCGGCTCTTTGTGGCAAGCTCTGGCCTGTTTCAAGCCGCAGTCTCTTAAATCGGCTATGCTTTTCGGCTCTGCCGCATCGCAATAAATGTCACTGTGATCCTGAAACTGCAAGCCGCTGATATAGGAAGTGTAGCCGCTGCTTTTAACATCACCCGCCACAATAGGGGCAATATTCTCTGCGAGCTGACGATTGCTCATGCCGCGCTTGTAAATCTCGTTCAGAATGTAGATCGTCTCGTGCTTACGGTCGTAGCTGCAACGGATAAAGCAAGCGGGGTCTGCTGCAAAGCCGAAGTCCACGCCGGAAAAGAAGTATTGCATATTCTGCACTTCCTCGGCGGTGATCTCCCGCACTTCCAGTGCCGGGAATACCTCCGCGCCGGTGCCGGTCGCCTCGCCTAAGTATTCGTGCCGGTATGCCTGCTCATTGACGGCCTCTAAGCGCTCCGCCTCTAATATGAAAGCCTCACCGAGCCATTCTGCGGGAATGTCCTTATAGGTCGTGTGAAGCGTGATGCTCTGTACGTCCGGCTCTGCTACAAACTGATTGACCCAGTTTGATTTACTGATCGGCGGATTAAAGCTGCGGAACACCTGTGGATTGACACCCTGTCCCCGCATGACTGACTGAAGGATATTCCGGGCAAAGTTCGCGCCGTTCAGCTCCGCAAATTCCTCAAACCACACATAGCGGAACAGACCGTGCCGCGGCTTGATGGATTTTAGCTTGCCTGCATCGTCCAGCCCCCGAAAAAGGATCTGTGCGCCGGTCGGTCGGTATTCGTACATCATCGGGGAGACAGTCGCTTTCCAAAGCTGAGAGACACCCAACAAATCAATAGCCCATGCGATTTGAGAAAAGACACTGTCGCGCATTGTCCCGGCTACTTTGCGAAATACAATGGCATTGCTTTTCCCTGTGGGGTCGCGCTGTATGCCGTCTACGATCTCCAATGAGACAAAAGAGCTTTTGCAGGAACCGCGCCCTCCGGGGAGATTGTAAAAGCGGTACTTCTCCGCCTTGATGTCCTCATGCAGGGGCAGATAACACGGGGCGATATGTCGTTTGACGTCTACGCCGTCAATAAGCATTTGCGCCTCTCGCTGCTGCCGCTTGAACGCGCTGGAAGCTCTCGCGCGGGCTTTCAGGCGGTCATAATACATTCCCGCTGCCCTCCTCCAGCTCCTTCAAAACGTCGTTAAACTCCGTAAATTTCAGACCGTAATCAAGCAGCGCCCGCGCCGCCGTGATGTGGTTTGCGCTCGTTTCTTCATCGTTTGCCACAACAGCCCCAAGACGGTCTATTGCGGCGGTCAAGTTCTGCTGCAGCTGCCTGGTTGCCCTGTCCATGATCCCGGCGGCAGCGTGTTTGTATGCCGCCGAAAACTCCGCGTCTTGCAGATATGCCCGCAGGGTGCTTTCTCCCACGCCTGCGACCCTTGCGGCTTCTGCCCGTGTACGGCACACGAGGAGGGCTTGCAGGGCTTTTTCTTTTCTTGGCGTCAATTTCTCACTCCTTTCTGCACTGTGACCGCTGAAAAGCGGCAAAAAGCGCTAAATAGTTATCACCTCACCGGCACCCATTCAGGGCGGCTTACGCACTTTTCAAAGCAGCAGTTCCCGCGCAGCCTGTTTGCGGCGCTCCGCGTCAGCAGTTCGCCTGCTGGCGCCATCCATGCGCAGGGCAATCGGGCAGAGTGTTTCGAGCCGATCATAAATTCGGCGTAGCGACATATCCGATGCGTCCTTGATCTCCGCCAAAGACAGATTCGTGGTGATAATCAAGGGCAAGCCAGCCTGTCCGCGCTGGTCAACCACGGCATATGTGACCTCCCGTGCAAAGTCGGTGCTGCGTTCTGCACCGAGATCGTCAATAACGAGCAGCTGGTAAGCGTTCATGCCGTCCAAAACCTGTTGTCGATCTCTACTTGACATGACAACGTTTAAGATTTTGGAGAAATTTGTGACAAGGACGCTGACACCCTGTGCGATCAGCGCATTTGCAATCGCATGAGACAAGAAGGTCTTGCCTGTGCCGACACTGCCATAGAACAGCACCCCGTAATTTTTCTTCCGAACCTCGGACCATTCTTCCACGTAGCGACGGCAAGTACGGGAAATCTTTTTGTTTTTGCCGTCGTCAGCGGCGAACGTATCGCGCCGAAATGTCGTGATCGCAAGCCCTGTGCCGCTCCAAGCCTGCGCAAGCTGCGCTTCGAACTCCCGCTGCCGGGTCTGCGCTTCTTTTGCCTCATGCTGTTTTCTGACGCAGGCACAGGAAACGTGACGCTGTGTGGTCCTTTGCTGCTGGTCGAGGGTCATGATGACCTCAATCAGCGTTGCTTCGCCACAGGTTGGACAGCGCTCAAGTACAGTCTGCTTTGGCGATATGATTGGAAATTCTGCTTTATCCAAAAAAATCCGCCTCCATCCGATACTCTTCCGTCGTGCGAATGCGGTTTTTGTCCGGTGCTTGTTGTGCGTCCGAGCGCTCCCACGACCTCACAGCAGCCTGCCAGTCCTTCATCTTTGACGTGCCGACAAGCCAGCCTTTTGAAGCGTAGAAGTCAACAAACCGTGCCGGATCGACCTTATTTCCACGTTCTTGGCAGTAAGCATCGACTTCATCAACAGTGGGAGGTGTGAAGCGCGCAGCGCGCGGCGGCTTGTCCGCCGCTTTTTTCTCACCTATACTGTCCTTACCTAAACTGTCCTTACCTATCCTATACTGAGTTGACCGCTGGTTGCCTTTTGGTTGACCAACGGTTGCCAACTGGTCAACCACGCCAATTTGAACGAGTAAATTCTGATAGATACTCGGCTGATAACGGTCCTTTCGTATCTGGTTATTTTTTGACCAGTCGACGATGTAAGCCACCAGGTCTTCATTCAAGACGGTAACGAATCCCTTCGAGACGAGTACTTTCAAATCATCCTCAACCGCGCCAGTCGTGCGCATGACTGAAAAAGCCTCGACAACTCCATCATCATCTGCTGCCATCCCGAGATCGTAGTATAGCAGCCTTGACGATGGCGGCATTCTCAAAAAACGAGCCGACCCGATTACGGATTTCGCAAACATCCTTCGTTCAGCCACTAGCGGTCATTCCTTTCTTGCGCATTTGCCGCAGCCTCGCCGTGAAGCTTTTCTAGCAGCGCTTCGACGTCGATCAAGTAGACTGTGCCCGTTTTGATATGTGGAACAGAGCCGTCTTTGCAGCCGCGGCGTAGCGCAAATTGACTTATCCCGGTTGCTTTGCACGCATCAGGAATTTTCTGAAATGGCGTCACGACAAATCCCCCCTTCGATGATCTCACTCCCCAGAATCGCAGCAAGCTTATTCGCCGTTTGTGTCGAGCAGCTTTTCCCGCTCTTGACAGCAGTCACGGTTCCACGGGATACACCCGCCAGCCCGGCAAGATCGTTTCCCGTGATATCGAGCCGCGCCATTGCCGCCGCGAAACGTTCACGACTGATTCTCACAATTTCCACCTCCGCTTTGTATTCTTCTGCTTTAGTTTAACACAAGCAAATGTATAAGTCAAGCGTTTTTTAATTCATTTGCTTAAATTTTTGCTTGCATAACATCTGAAACCATGCTATATTGGGAGCGAGGTGATTACATGACGACCGGGCAGTTAATAAGAGCCGCAAGAAAGCGTGCAAAAATGACGCAGGCCGAGCTTGCAGAAAAACTCGGTATTTCATACGTTGGCGTGAGTCAGTGGGAAAACGGAATCAGAAACCCGAAGCATGAAACGATGCAAAAAATCGCAGACGCATTGGGAATTTCGCTGTCAGAACTAGTTGGTATGAATCCAGCCGTCGACATTCCAGAAAACCGCGAAGCGTTCGACAAAGCTGCGGCTATGATATTGGAATCGGGATTGACCATGAAAGACAGGCAAGGGAATATCATTATTCAGGGTGACGGTAAGCCGTGGCAAAAAGCAACCGCCGCCGACTTATACCATATCGGCGCTTTACAATTTCACTCGGACGAAGACCGTATTGTTTTTTTCTATGAACGTCTCAACACAGACGGGATGCTTGCAGCAAGCAAGTGCTTCCTCGATCATCTCAAGTCAGAAGACATAAAAGAAGTGGCTGATTATGTGGAAAAGCTTGCCCAGACGCCGCAATATCAGCGCCCGCAGGAAGCGGATAAAGACAAAAAATAAGCTCCATGCAGGCATGGAGCGGGAAAGAGGTGTGATATGGCAAATAAGAAGATTGAAAGCGTTATTCATGCAAACGGCGTAGATATCACCGTTGTTACCACAGTTGGCAATGAAGAAGACTATATTTCTCTAACTGATATCGCAAAATATCAAGATGAGGATAACCCCCGCTATATCATCCAAAATTGGATGCGGAACCGAAACACTATAGACTATTTGGGGCTATGGGAAGAGCTGAATAACCCAAATTTTAACCGTGTCGATTTCGACGCGGTTAAAACTGAAGCCGGTAAAAATGCTTTCGTAATGACCCCGCAAAAATGGGTCAGCATCACAAACGCCATCGGCATTACTTCTCGCTCCGGACGATATGGCGGCGGTACATATGCCCACAAGGACATTGCTTTTGAATTTGCGTCATGGATTTCGCCTGAGTTTAAGCTCTATATCATCAAGGACTATCAGCGCTTAAAAGAGGACGAAGGTCATCGCCTTGCGCTGGACTGGAACGTCAAGCGTATTCTTGCAAAGGCGAATTACAGAATCCATACAGACGCCATCAAAACGAATCTCATTCCGCCCGAGCTTCCGCGCGTACAGCAGGGCTATGTTTACGCCGATGAAGCCGATGTCCTGAACGTTGCATTGTTCGGGAAAACCGCAAAGCAATGGAAACAAGAGCACCCAGACGCAAAGGGCAATATGCGCGATTATGCAACAATTGAACAGCTTCTTGTTCTTTCCAACATGGAAAATATCAACGCATTGCTGATTGAACAGGGTGTGCCGCAGCCGGAACGATTGGCAAAGCTCCACGAAACAGCAATCTATCAGATCAAGACCATTACCGGCAGCAAGAGCGCACGCGTGCTGAATGAGATGCACAATCAATTAAAGCTCCCAACGGACGAATGAGGTATCACTATGCCGTCTACGCGAAAAAAGGTCAACAAATCCGGTCACCCCTTCTATGAAATCCGCGTCAGCCGCGGGCGCGGCAAATCTTATCTGACAAAGCGCTGGTATGTCCCGGAAGGTTGGAGCCAACGGGCAATCGACCGGGAGCTTGCTTCTGTAGCCGCCGAATTTGAGCGGCAATGCAACTCTGGTGAGATCATCAGCCGCGCAGAACAGCGCGAGAAGGACGCGCAGGAAGCCGCTGAAGCCGCGCGCATCCTGACACTGAAACAATACGGTGAGCGTGTGTTTATGCCTGCAAAAGCCGTTACGATCAGCGAGAACGGGCGCTACAGCTATCAGGGCTGTTTAGACCGTGAAGTGTATCCAGTGCTTGGCGGTATCAAAATGCCGGAGATCACGCCCGCTCAAATCACTGCGCTTCTTCTTGACATTCAGTCCAGAGGAAAGGCACACGCAACCGCCGTAAAGGTCTATGCTATTTTACACGGGCTTTTCAAAATGGCATACCTGGGCGATATGATACAGCAAAACCCGATGGATAAGGTCGAGCGCCCGAAGCCGCGAAAAGGTGAAGCAAAGAACGCTACACCTGCGGCATACACAGCGGAAGAGGTCAGCACGCTTCTTTCTGCGCTGCGTGAAGAGCCGCTGAAATGGCAGGCGCTCGTTCATATCCTGATTGATACAGGAATCCGACGCGGGGAGTGCTGCGCACTCAAGTGGGAAGATGTAGACTTCAAGACCGGTGAAATCACCATCACAAAAAATCTCTGCTACACGCCAGCAAAGGGCGTATACATGGACACGCCCAAAAGCGGGCAGTTCCGCACCGTTTATGTCGGAGACGATACGATTGCCCTTTTGCGTAAGCTCCGCACAGAACAGGCGTCAAAAGCTGTGAGCGCCTATATTTTTACCCAAGAAGGAAGCCCGGAGCCGATGCACCCGCAAAGTCCGACGCGCTATCTGAAAAAGCTCTCCAAGCGCTGCGGTCTGCCTGACCTTCACCCACACAAGCTGCGGCATACCTTTGCCAGCGTAGCAATTACAAACGGTGCAGATGTTGCCAGCGTCTCCGAAGCCCTCGGACACAGTGACAAGGCGGTTACACTTCGGATGTATACGCACGCGAACTCCGAAAGCGTCAGCAAAGCTGCACAGATCATGCGCGACGCAATCAAAAAGGTCGCAAATAAGGGATGAGGTCGCGTTGTACGGATTTCGGAAAAAACCATACAAAACCCATACCGACACCGAAAAACGGCATATTGCAAGTCACAACAAGCAGCAGTAAGACGCAACACGCAAAATTCCGTTTCCCTTGTGGTGCAATGGATTTTTGCGATAAGCCACAGCAAGCGGCAACAAGCTAAAACAAGCTGTGCATAATTGGTAATGACGAGGTCGGCAGTTCGAATCTGCCCAGCAGCTCCAAAAAAGAAAGACACGCTTTGGCGTGTCTTTCTTTTTTGGAAAGTAATAAGTAAAAGTTAATACTATTTTCTGATTAAATTCTTTAATCAGAAAGGTTCCACCTTTGGCGTAACCGATTCCGTGATTTTGATAAAATCACGGAATCTCGTCTCATAATGATCTTCATATTAAAAACTTCCATTCCATGAATGAAAGTTTTTAATTGAATATCAGTATAAGA
>CAKTVN010000029.1 GCA_934623545.1 uncultured Oscillospiraceae bacterium | reverse complement strand
CGGCACGATCGAAATAAACCCTGCGGACGCATACGCTCTCGAAACAGCCCTGAAGCTCAAGGACAGATACGGGGCTTATGTCACCGTGCTGAGTATGTCCCCGATGCTCGCGGAGCCTATGCTGCGCAGCGCGCTGGCTATGGGCGCGGACGAGGCCGTGCTGGTATGTGACCGGATATTCGCCGGCTCCGATACCATCGCTACCGCGAAAACGCTCTCCGACGCGCTGAAGGCTCTTCCGCGGCAGGATATGATCTTCTGCGGCAGTAAGGCTATCGACTCCGAGACCGGGCATATCGGAGCTCAGCTTGCGGCGCTGAATGAACTGCGGTATATGGGCGATGTGCTGGCCGTGAACGAACTCAGGGACGGCAGGCTCTGTGTAAAGCACGCCGGGAAGCACGGTGCCGAGGAATATTCGATTGTTCTGCCCGCGGTATTCTCGATAATAAACGGTACCGGTATGATCCGCAGCCCCACTATCTTCGGCTTACGCAGCAGTGCAAAGAGCGAGATACGGATCATGACAGGCAGCACGCTGCACCTGACCGCGGAGCAGGCCGGTAAAAATGCTTCGGGCACCGAGACGGTCAGAGTCGACAGCCTCAGCTTTGCCCACCGGCACGGGGTGTATACCGACGATGTGCAGGATGGTGCTGCCAGGCTAGCGGAAATGCTGGAGTGTGCAAAATGAAAGAATTCTGGGTGATCGTATCGGAGAATAACGAAGCCTCATGGGGGCTTATCGCGAAGTGCGATGAGCTTGCCCGCGAGCGCGGCCTGCCGCTGTGCGCGTACCGCGTTCCGTCAGGCGGCCCGGAGCACACGGAGGCGGTAAGGAAGACGCTTGAAGCCATGTATTACCGAAGCTGCCCGGAAGCAGTGATCTTTGAACGGAGCGAATTTCTCGCTGCGGTCGCACCCGCTTTCGCCGCGGTGATAGGCCGCGGGATAACCGCCGACTGCACGCGCCTCTGCTGGGATGACCGCTATGGCCTCAGGCAGATACGCCCCACATTCGGCGGACGTAAGATCGCCTGCAACATAAGCGTGGCGCCTCCATATATAGCGACCGTCAGACCCGGTGCATTCATGTCCGCGGTGCCTATGGACGGCACCGTAGTTATTCAGGACATTGCCACGCCGAAGGCTGACAGTGCCTTCACTCTGCTGAGCACAGCTGCGGAGCCGTCAGGGACAGTCGATCTTACTGCCGCGCATATTATTTTTTCGGGCGGGATGGGACTGCGGACCAAAGAGAACTTTGAAAAGCTCCGGCTGCTTGCACAGCGCTGCGGAGCTGAACTGGGTGCATCCAGAGCAGCGGTCGCGGCAGGCTTTGCCGACTACTGCCATCAGGTCGGCCAAACCGGCAGCACGGTGCAGCCGAGGCTTTATGTTGCCTTCGGCATATCCGGAGCAGTGCAGCATCTCAGCGGAATGATCGGAGCAAAAAAGATAGTCGCAATCAACACTGACCCCAAAGCTCCTATCCGGGATTATGCCGATCTGTTCATCAGGGAAGACGCCGGTAAGTTTATTGACGCCATGCTTGAGAGATACAATTGATATAAGTTAAATTCTTCTTCACGATTTTGCAGGCAGTAAACGGCAGGTGAATTACACCTGCCGTTTTTGGCCGTCGACATATATAACGTATTCAAACGTTTCATGTATATGAGTTTAGACAAATTTACGATATTGACAAATTATTTTCTCGGCGTTATAATCCATCAGACCTGTATTTTAAGATTTTGTGATAAACCCAATCCCGGACTGAGGAGGTTTTTGATGAGCGTCCAGATAATTGTAGACTCGACTGTGGATATGCCGGATCGTGTCAAAGAGCGTTTTCGCATAGTTCCGCTGACCGTGCATTTCGGCAATGAAGAATTTATTGACGGTGTGACGATAGACAAAGCGCGCTTCTACGAACGCCTTGTTGAAAGTGACGTCCTACCGACAACGAGTCAGGCCACGCCTGCCGCGTTTCAGAAAGTATTTGAAGAAGTCACCGCAGCAGGGGACAGCGCCGTTGTTATAACTATTTCTTCCAAGCTTTCAGGGACATATCAAAGTGCGTGCATTGCCGCGGAGGATTTTGATAATATCTTTGTTGTGGACAGCATGACTGCCGCTATCGGGTCCGGTATTCTTGCCGAGCACGCGCTGAAGCTGGCGGAAGCTGGAATAAGCTCGGCGCAGATCGCTGAAAAGATCGAGGAAAAGAAGGCGGATGTGTGCCTCATAGCATTGCTGGACACTCTCGAATATCTGAAAAAAGGCGGGCGCATCTCTAAGGCAACTGCTTTTGCCGGCGGTATTCTTAACATCAAGCCTGTGCTTACCGTTCAGGATGGGGAAGTTGTTGTTATCGGGAAAGCGCGCGGCTCAAAGCAGGGCAATAATCTGCTCGCAGAAAAGATACATAACAGCGGCGGCATAGATTTTTCAATGCCGATACTGCTTGGCTACTCGGGATTGAGTGACGTGTTCCTGAAAAAGTATGAGGAGGACAGCCGCACGCTCTGGCAGGATGGAATTGATACGCTTGATTCCACTCTGCTGTGCAGCGTTATCGGGACTCATACCGGCCCCGGTGTTGTAGCTGTTGCGTTTTTCAGGAAACGCTGATCAACTGAGGCGTATCCTTGCTGCTTATCTGATGTACAGCGCAATTAAAATATAACCAGAGACCTCCTGTATTTTGCAAAAACAGGAGGTCTCTGCTGCTTTTAAGACGAAGATAATATAAGCGAGTTCCCGCCATACCGCTGCTGCGGTATGGCGGAAATTTTAACTGCATCGATTTTACTTTTATTTTACGCAACTCGGGTCTCGCAATTTACATTCCGCCTTTATATTGATTAAGCATGAAGAAAAGAGGGCGGCTATGGAAATTCGATTGAACCAGATCTCAAAGAGCTTTGACAAAAGACAAGTCATTCATCCGACGACGCTGACTATCCGGAACGGATGCTTTACGACGCTGCTGGGTCCATCCGGATGCGGCAAGACAACGCTGCTGCGGATGATTGCCGGACTGGAAACACCGGATGAAGGCGAGATCTGGCTGGACGATACCTGTGTTTTCTCTAAAGCGCGCAGGATCAACCTGCCGCCGGAGAAACGGAACCTCGGCTTCGTGTTTCAGGATTTTGCCCTCTGGCCTCACATGACGGTATTTGAGAACGTGGCTTTCGGCCTGCGCGCAAGAAAAGATACAGCTGATTTGCAAAGCAGGGTTCGCAACGCACTGCGCACCGTGCATCTGGAGGACTTTGAAAAACGCTATCCACATCAGCTTTCCGGCGGCCAGCAGCAGCGTGTGGCCTTTGCTCGCGCCATTGCCGTTCAGCCGGGGTGCATCCTGTTTGATGAACCGCTTTCCGCACTTGACGCTCTGCTGAGGGAAGAAATGCGGCACGAGCTGACGGACTTGACCGCCTCCCTTGGCATCACTTCTGTTTTTGTGACTCACGACCAGACAGAGGCCATGAGCATGAGCGGCCGCATCGCCGTTCTGAACAGCGGTTACATGGAGCAGTATGCAGCGCCGGAAACTATCTATCACAAGCCTGCCACCGAATTTGTGGCACGCTTTGTGGGAAAATCCAACTGGCTCAGCAAAACGGAGATGTTCCGTCCGGAAGCTGCCGCACAGACACCGGCAAAAGGTGCTCTGCATTTCGAGCTTCCTGTTCAAAGCGTGCAGTATCTGGGAAGCACTTATGAGATCACGGTTCCTTATCAAGCTGTAACATGGACACTTCACAGCGGGCAGAAAGTAAGGCCCGGCGAAGTTTTGCCCGTTTACATAGATCCCGAGCAAGTCATTACTTTTCAAAAGAAAGAGGTTTTATCCGCATGAAAAGAAGTATCGTATGTCTGCTGCTGGCGCTGTGCCTTTGCCTTAGCTTTGCGGCCTGCGGCAATCAGCAGTCTCAGAATGAAACCAAACCGGCTGAAAGCCCTGACGCTTCCGAAAGAACGTCCGCTCCGGAAAGCACCGAGCCGCAGCTCTCCGGCAAGGTAACGGTATATATGCCCAGCCCCGCAGGTCTTGCCGACAAGCTGGCTGCCGCCTTTACCGAAAAGACCGGTGTTGAGGTCGAGCAGTTCCAGGGTACCACCGGCGAGATCCTCGCCCGTCTGGAAGCAGAGCAGGCCAACCCTGTGGCCGACGTAGTCATTCTGGCCTCTTGGTCCGACGGTCTGAGCATGAAAGCGGACGACAAGCTCGAAAGCTATACCCCCGCCAACGCCGACAAGGTCAACGCAGGCTGGATCGACGAAGACAGCGTGCTCTTCGGCTCCAGCGCTTCCGCGGTCGGCGTCATCTATAACACGACTGTCGTTCCCGAGCTGAGCGCCGACTGGGCGGAGCTGGCGGATGCACAGTATAAGGACATGATCGCCATTCCCGACCCGGAAAAGTCCGGCGCGTGCAAGGATTTCCTCGCGGGCTTCGTGACCGGCACCGATGACGGCGAAGCCATTATGCAGAGCTGGGCAGACAACGGACTTACCGTCCCCGGCGCGAACAAGGCGGCGCTGGAAGCCGTTACCACCGGCGAAAAGGGCATCCTGATCGCGGGCGTGGATTATAACGCCTATTCCTCCATGGCCAAGGGCGAGCCCCTGAACATCTACTATCCTGCCTCTGGCACAGTGGTCAACCCGCGTCCTGCCATGATCCTCAAGACCGCGCCCAACATGGACAACGCCAAGGCGTTTGTGGACTTCCTGTTCAGTGACGAGGCGCAGAAGCTGGTTGCCGACGCTTATCTTCTGCCCGACCGCAGCGACGTGCAGTGTGAAAATCGCACCAATCTCTCCGACATTCCCCAGATCACGACTGACTGGGATAAGATGATGGAGGTTGCCTCCGACACCGCAGCCAAGCTCAACAGCCTCTGCAAGTGACAAAGCGGAGGGCTTATGAGACAAATCGATTGGAAAAAGAGTCTACCGCTGGCGCTGCTGCTGGTGCTTCTGACCGGCTTGATTCTCTGCCCTCTGATCACAGTTTTCGCCAAGGCGGTCATCGTGGATGGCCGCCTTGACCTGTATCAGGCGTGGCAGACCATTGCCAGTGCGGAAAACGTGCAGACGATCTGCAATTCGCTGCTGCTTGGCGTGTGCGTCGTGCTGTGTTCGACGGTCATCGCCGTGCCGACGGCTTATTTACTTGCCCGCACGCAACTGAAAAAACACAGCTGGCTGGACATCATTTTCATGATCCCGTTTATGACGCCGCCGTATATCGCATCCATGGGCTGGATCTTATTCATGCAGAAAAAGGGACTGTTTCAGCATCTGTTCCCGACAACCGGCTCGTGGTCAGAGAGCTTTTTCTGCTTTGGCGGACTGGTTCTGGTCATGAGTCTGCATGTGTTCCCGTTTCTGATGACCATGCTGAAAAACGCGATGCTGAATATTCCGGCGAGTTTAGAGGAAAGCGGTGCGGTCTTTGGCGCTGGCTTCGGTATGCGACTGCGGAAAATTTTCGCCCCGCTTCTCACTGGCAACTACGCCATCGGCGCGCTGCTGGTGTTTGTCAAGACGCTTTCTGAATACGGAACGCCCTACACGCTGGGGCGGCGCATCGGATTTTATGTGTTCACCACTGATATCCATCGCTACTCCACCACCGCGCCCATCGACTTCGGACGTTCGGCCAGCCTGTCGTCCATTCTGGTCTGTATCTGCATGGCCATGTGGCTAATGCAGAATTACATCACCAACAAGAACAGCTACCGACTGGTCAGCGGCAAGGGCAGCCGTCCGGCGCAGACCAAGTTATCCGCTGTCGGGCGGGTTGGCGCGTGGCTGTGGGTGGCGCTCGTCATTCTGGTATCCATCGGCGTGCCGTATTTCTCCATAATCTCCACCTCTCTTATCAACCTGCGTGGCTACGGTCTGTCCGCTGGCAACTTCACGCTTGAGCACTACAAAGAGCTGCTGACCACGCCGAAAGCCCTGTCCTCCATTTGGAAGAGCCTGTTTCTGGCGGTATCCTCCGCAACAATTTGTTCCGTGATCGGCACAGCGGTAGTCGCGGCTGTGCGCAAATCCAGGGGCTTTTTCAAAAAAACACTGGAGGGCGTCAGCCTGCTGCCGGAAATGCTGCCCAGCATCGTGCTGGTCATCGGCATCATGCTGTTCTGGAACGCAATCTATAAAGTGATTCCTCTCTATAACACGATTGGTATTATGGTATTGGCCTATGTGGTGCTGTATCTGCCGTACACGGTGCAGTATGTCACCTCCGCCTTTACGCAGATCAACGACAGCCTCCTGCAGGCGGGGCGGGTGTTCGGCGGCACGCCTGCCTATGTCTTCCGGCGCGTCACGCTGCCCATGATCTCCCGCGGCATTTTTGCCGGGTGGATGATGATCTTCATCATCGCCTTCCGCGAGCTGGTGACGGCCAGCCTCATCGCGCCGCCGAATACGCTCGTCGTTTCGACGTATATTAACCGTGAGTTCGAGCAGGGGAGCGTGTCGCTCGGCATGGCGATGGCCGTCCTGTGCGTGCTCATCACGACGACGGCGCTGTTAGTGTTCAATCGTCTTGTCGGCAAACAGAAGGGAGCGTAATATGGAAGTTTTCATTGCCGGCGGCGTGGGGGAACACGGAAGAAACTGCTTTTTTGTCAAAGGGGAACGCGTCTGCTTCCTCGTCGACTGCGGGAAGATGGCCGGGAGCGCACAGCCGTATCCGAACCTGACGGCGGAGAGAATCCGGTCCTTGCAGTACGTTTTTCTGACCCACAGCCACGCCGACCACACGGGCGCGCTGCCGTGGCTTCTGGAGCAGGGCTTTGCCGAGACGATCATCGCGAGCGACGAAACGTTCGGCCAGCTGCCGTTTTCGCTTCCGGATACAAGACCGCTCCGCTCCTTCCGGCCGCCGGAGGGCTTGACGCTTCACTGGGGTCGGAGCGGACACTGCCCGGGCAGCGTTTGGTATGAATTTGGGCTGGAGGGGCAGACGCTGCTGTTCTCCGGCGACTATACGGAACGCTCTCTCGTCTATGAGACTGACCCCATCCGCCGCACGCGGGCGGAGCTGGCTGTGATCGACTGCGCCTACGGCGTGGACCCCAGATCTGCGGAGGTGCTGCGGTTTGACTTTCTGACGCGCATGGCGGCGCTGCTTGCGGCCGGAAAGCCGGTTTTGCTGCCGGTTCCGAAATACGGAAGAGGATTGGAGCAGCTTGCTTTGCTGTGCCGGGCAAGACCCAAAGCGGCGGTTTTCGGTGACGCGCAGTTTTTATACCAGCTTGCCTGGGCGCAGACCGACCGTTTCTGGCTCGCGCCGAACGCACGTGACAGTCTCACGCGGGTGCAGGTGCAGCTGCTGACCGGCATTCCTGATTCCGGCGTGTGCTTTCTTTCAGACCCGCAGCTGAAAAGCCCGGGCACGCGAAAATTTGCAGACGCATTTGTCGCCGCGGGTGGCAGCGTTGTCATGACCGGCACACCGGAGAAAGGCTCTTACAGCGAGGCGCTGCTGCAAGCCGGAAACATGGAATATCTTCGCTATCCCATCCACCAGAACGAGACGGAATACCGCAGGCTTCTGCGCGAAAATCATTTTTCCAGACCAATCCCATATCATACACCGGATTTTTCCGCAAAACGGGAGATTCTATTCTAACAAACAGAAATGAGGTAATTATTATGATGTACAAAACGATCGTGATCGACTACGCGCCCAAGGCAAAGAAGATGGCTGCGGCCATTGAGGAAGCCGCGAATGAGAGAGTGCAGGACGGCTGGGAACTGGTGACGTTTTCCGTAACGAACTCTGCCAAGGCAATTCTGGTGTTCCGTGCGCCGGATACAGTGCCGCAGGAGCAGACGGCTGAGGCGGTCGGTGACGCAGAATGAAGCAGGCCATCATCGACATCGGCTCGAACTCCATCCGTCTGACACTTTACGAAACAGAGGGGCAGAGCTTCAAGATTCTCTTTCGCGAGAAGATCATGGCGGGGCTTGCGGGTTATGTGGAAGACGGAAAGCTCAGTGCCGAGGGCATTGAGTGCGCATGCGCAGGGCTTCTGACGTTCCGCAAAATTTTGCAGACGCTGCAAATTGAAAACGTTCGCATTTTCGCGACCGCGTCCCTGCGCAATATCTCCAACACTGAACGGGCACTGTCCGTCATCTGCGCGGTAACCGGTTTTTCGGTCGAGGTCATCTCCGGTGAGGACGAGGCGCTGTTTGGCTATGCGGGCGCGATGCAGGAGCTGCATCTGACCGGCGGCGCGTTTCTGGACATCGGCGGGGCAAGCACAGAGATCGTCACGTTTGAGGATGGCACACCGGTAGATTTTGCGAGCTTTCCTATCGGCTCACTGAGCCTGTACCGCCGCTGTGTCAAGAAGATCCTGCCGGGAGACGGTTCTTTGAAGCGTCTGCGGCAGGAAATTTCTAAAACCATCGACGCCAGTGAAGGCGCACTCGCCCCGCGGGCGCTGCTCGTCGGCGTCGGCGGTACGGCACGCGCCGCGCTCAAATTGGCGCGGCATTATTGCGGAATCTCGGACGATTGCCGCAGCATGACCGCCGAGCAGCTCGACAGTCTTTGCGCGTTCCTTTGCAGCGGCAAAAAGGAAGCCAGCGACCTCATTTTACGGCTGGAAGCCGAACGCATCCATACACTTGTGCCGGGACTGCTCATCTTGCAGCATGTGTTTCATTTATTCCATGCAGAACAATTGGTCGTCGGCAAATACGGCGTTCGGGAAGGATATTTATGCCAAAGAATTTTGAAGAACCATACAGATATACCCAGAACCGCGAACTGAGCTGGCTGCATTTTGACCGGCGTGTGCTGGAAGAAGCGGCAGACCCGGGCGTTCCCGCTTTGGAGCGGCTGAAATTTGTTTCGATCTTTTCAAGCAATCTCGATGAATTCTTCATGGTGCGTGTAGGCAGTCTCTTTGACCTTGCCCGCATGACGCCGGATAACACTGACAACAAGACCGGCTGGACGCCGGCGGAGCAGCTGCACCATATTTACCGCGTCATTCCAGGGCTGCTTTCCATGAAAAAACAAATTTACGCTGCCGTCATGGACGAGCTTGCGCGCAGCGGCATGCAGGATGTTTTGCCCGAGGCACTGGGTACCGACGATTTGAAGCAGATCAACCGCTTTTTCAAAACAGAGCTGCTGCCGGTTCTGTCTCCTATTGTGATCGGACCAAACCATCCCGTTCCGCATCTGGTCAACAAAAAACTCTATGCCGCCGCGCTGCTGGAAAGCAAAAAAGGACACAAGGCCGTCGGCATTGTGCCGGTACCGGACAGTGCGCCGCCGTATCTGCTGCTGACGGATGGGAAGCGCTTTGTGCGTACGGAGAATATCCTCCTGCGCTGGCTGCCGACGCTGTTCGACGCCTACACGGTGCAGGAAAGCTGTATTCTGGCTGTAACGCGCAACGCGGACATCAGCTTTGACGATGAAAAATTTGAGGACAACGAAGAAGATTTCCGCCGTCAGATGAAAAAGCTGCTCAAGCAGCGCGATCATCTTGCCGTTGTGCGGTTGGAGCTGAGCACGCAAGTTTCGGCAGAGTTTCAGAAAGCGCTGTCAGCGCTTGTGCGTGTGCTGACCCATCAGGTGTTTGTGGATGAGAGTCCGCTCAATATGCGCTATGTGTTTCGTCTGATTGGAGAACTGCCGAAGGAAGTCTCCTCCCGCCTTCTGTATTCGGACTATCATCCGCGCTGGGCGGATGACTTGCAGCATGATCAGCCTATGCTTACGCAGATTCAGCAAAAAGACCGCCTGCTGTTTTATCCCTACGATTCCGTTGAGCCGTTTCTGCGCCTTCTGAACGAGGCGGCGGAGAATCCGCAGGTGCTGTCTATTAAAATTACGATCTACCGGCTTGCCTCATCCTCCAAGATTGCACAGACACTCTGCCGCGCGGCGGAAAACGGAAAAGAAGTGCTGGTGCTTATGGAGCTTCGCGCCCGCTTCGATGAGGAAAATAACCTTGTGTGGTCGAAGATGCTGGAGGAATCCGGCTGTCAGGTGATCTATGGCACAGAAGGCTTCAAGTGCCACAGTAAAATTTGCCTGATCACGCTTCGCAGCCGCAATAAGACTAGCTACCTCACGCAGATCGGCACGGGCAACTATAATGAAAAGACCAACGCCATGTACACGGATCTCTGTCTTATGACTGCCAACCCGGCGATTGGCGAGGACGCGGCGGCGTTTTTTCGCAATATGCTCGTCAACAAGCTGGACGGAGAATATCAGCAGCTCTGCGTTTCGCCCTTCGGCATCAAAGATATGCTGCTCCGAAACATCGACAAGCAAATTGCGCTGGGAAAGGACGGCTATATCTGCATCAAGGCCAATTCCGTCACCGAGCGCGAGGTCATCGACAAGCTGGCAGCGGCTTCCCGCGCGGGCGTTGAAATCCAGCTCATCATTCGCGGCATTTGCTGCATCCTGCCGGGTGTGGTCGTTGAGACGGAGAATATTCATGTCACCAGCGTCGTCGGACGCTTTCTGGAGCATGGCCGTATTTATCAGTTCGGACGCGATGAAAATGCGGAGTATTATATTTCTTCCGCCGATCTCATGACGCGCAACCTCAACCGCCGCGTGGAAATCGCCTGCCCGGTTCACGATATGCTTTTGCGCGAACAGCTCAGATGGATTCTGGATTCTCAGCTCCGCAATACGGCGAAGGCCGGTCTCCTGTTGCCGGACGGCAGCTATTGCCGCAAGCACAGCGCCGTGCCGTTCGACTCGCAGGAGTACTTCATGCAGCACTCGCCGCACGAGCCTGCGCAGCCGGTCAGGGAAGCACCAAGGTTCCTCCAGCGTCTGAAAAAGCTAACAGGAGGATTTTTGCATCATGAATCTTAAAAAGCAGAAGATCGGATACTGGGTCAGCACGGGGCTTCTGGACATCGGTATCATTCTGCTGGCACAGAGCGGATGGGAAAGTCGCGGCTATTGGCTGCATCCGCTGTTGGAGCTTGGCGTGTTATTCCTGCTGCCGGGGACCGTTGTCGGATTTTTCACACAGCGATGCCCATTCTGCGGGAAATTCCTTGGGACCTTTTTCTTTGTAGGCAACAAAGAATTCTGCCCCTATTGCGGTGCAGAATTCGACAAGATCAAAGATGTGAAAGGAAGCTGACTATGGAACCTCAGAAAAATCAAAAGAATCGGAAAGATACGAGTATGACCACCGATACTTCCCTCGGCCTTGCCATTGGTCTGAGCCTTGGCGCCCTCTTCGGAATCGTGACGGACAACATCGGTCTTGGCATGATGTTGGGCGTTGCCGTGGGGCTTTGCACCGGGCCGGCAATCGGCGCACTGAAGAAAAACAAGAAAGCAGATGAGCAAGAGGACGATGATGAGAAGCAATAAGAGCCTTCGCAAATATGTACCGTCCCTGCTGCTGTTTCTACTATTTGAAGCAGTAGCGGTCACGCTGTGGCTCACGAAGGACAATCTGTTCTATCTGCTGAATTTCAGCTATATCGGAGCCTGCCTTGGATTGGGGACGGCGCTCTTTACCGCCGGAAAACGCCATGCCCGTCACTTCGTGCAGCTGGCGGTGGGCAGCTATATGCTGCTGTATCTCGGCGTGATCTCCCGCGAGAATATGCAGCTTGAAGGGTTCTGGTACTATCTGTTTCTCGGCGTTTTTGAAGCGGCGACCATCCATTATGCGGTAGCGAAAATATTCGGTCCGCTGCTGTTCGGGCGCGGCTGGTGCGGCTACGCCTGCTGGACAGCGATGGTGCTGGATTTTCTGCCCTACAAGCAGCCGCAGAAGCCGCGAAAGGAAAAGCTAGGCGTTCTTCGCTATGTGATGTTCGCACTGTCGTTGGCATTGGTGTCCGGCTTGTTCCTGATGAAAGTCGCAAATCTGGAGCAGATCATGTTCTGGCTGTTCCTTGCCGGGAACACGCTTTATTACATCGCAGGCGTTGCTCTGGCATTTGCGTTCAAGGATAACCGGGCGTTCTGCAAATACCTGTGTCCCATCACGGTGTTCCTCAAGCCGATGAGCTTTTTTTCGCTTCTGCGCGTCCACTGTGATGAGGATAAGTGCGTTCACTGCGGCAAATGCCTGCGGGTCTGCCCCATGAACGTGGAGGTCAACAAAGAATCCCGCAAACGG